>NZ_JBQKHC010000005.1:0-106381 GCF_052118485.1 Collinsella sp. LCP21S3_C7
GTTTTTAGCGAGCGGGCGAGCGCGCCGGCAGGCGGGCGAAGCCGGTGCGGATCCGCGAAGCGGATGCGCGGAATCCTATACGCCGCACCAATCGAACTTGAAGCCTCCGGCAACGGGGGCTTTTCTTTTACGCCGCCATTCGACCCCAGGCACTCGACTGGAATCGTGCGCCTCCGCCCGCGGGAGACTATTTCTTATCGACTCGTGTAAGATTCCGAGTAGATGTCGCGGTCCATCCGCGACCACTCCTTCGCTAGACGACCGATCAGGGTGATATTTCGTGGCAGAGCGTCCGACATACAAGCTCAGGTTTCTCGACCCCAAAAAGCGTTTTCCATCGATGCCAGAGCAACCCGCGGGGCGCTCGTATGGTGTTGTCTGGAAAGTTTTTGGCGAGGATCCTAAAGAGTCTTGCTACGTCGTCGAATTCGTAGGCAAAAGCCACATATCGCTTTTGGGCTACGTGAGCGTGTCAGGTGAGGTCTATAAGGTTGACGGCCCTGTTCAGAAAGTGCCATTGCCCAAGAGCCCCGAAATGAAATTGGTCCTTGACGAGTCCGATTCCAGTGTTGGCGAGATTTTGGTGCGGGGAGCCAACGGTGCAATGCGCGCTTGCGCGCGAACGGCCGGCTCTCCCGAAGGGCCCATGCGTGAGCAGTCCGACCACGAGACATGGAATTCGAGCCGTGCTCTCCCTTATGGCGAGTTTATGGCCTCGATGTTCTTGCGCTACGTGATATTTGCCGATCCCAAAAACGCCCTTGCGAACACGGTACCTGCCGACGAACTCGATGAGGGTATAAAAAACACCGCCAACAAGATCAAACTTGTAAAGTTGCCCGAGCCGGTCGAGGTGTTTTTGGGCTTTAACACGGCACCGCTCCCCGATGCTATCGAGACGCTGCTCTACCGCGTTGACCATGCCGATAATCCGAGCGGTATCGAGCGTTATGCCGCCGCCCTTATGAGCGAGGTCGATTTGCCCCGACTGCGCACCATCGCTGCCAAGTCCGAGATGGGCCTAGCGCGTATCGACCGCTCAAAGCTGTTCTATCTCAATTTTGATCGTAGCCTGCTGGACCAGGACGAGATCGACATGCTGCTTGCTATCGAGTGTCGTCTTAACCGCCTCTCCGGCATCCTTGAGCGTATTGGGGCAGGGTTGGGCCCCGTTGCCTCGTCGCCAAGCTTTGAGGGCTGCTCGCTCTTTGACCTATGGCATATCAGCAAGACGACAAACGACGTTCCTCGCCTGCTCGAAACGTTGCCGAATGACAACCCGTGGGCCAAACCGGGGACGGTTGCGTGCCAGCCGGGTGGCGAGTGGGACGTTCGCACCCGCTTTGCACGTATCGTAGAAGCACTCAACGTGGTCACGCGGCTCGACTACACCTATCGAGCGAACGTCGCCGAGGGCATCATGCTGGTTCGATTTGGCCGCACGGTTGTCGATGCTATGCCGCAGCGCGAATACGATGCTCAAGATGATGCCTGGCGCGAGGTGGATGAGCCTAAGCGCGCAGCATGGGCCGCGGAGCACGATGCGCGCGTGGCGCTCACGCTGGCAGCGGCTTGTTTTGCTGCCGGTGCCAGCATTACGCGCTGCTACGTTCAGATTGCGGCTCCCGATGGCGAGCAGGGCGAGCGCATCATTGCAACATATTCCTTTGGGCGTGCGGCCTATCTGGCCAATTGCGTTCCCGCCGCTAAGAATTTTGAAAGCATGGATATGGATGATATGCCGTGCAAGCGCATGCTTGAGGCATATGAGTCGGACGCGCCGGATGCGATTGAGCCCGCTGAGGTTCATGCTCGCCCGCGTGACGACCACCGTTCGCTGCCGCCGGCGTTGCGCGACCTGCTGCTTGCCGATACGGCTGATGAGCTTGAGGTTATGGAGGAGGGCGATGACCCGTATGTGGCGCGCGTCGCTGAGTTGCGCGAGCGGGCAAAAGTCGACCGCGCGGGTGCGTTTGAGGGCTTTTCCCGTCTTGTTGAGGAGCTGGAGGCCAAGTGCGCCGTTGCCGAGCTTTTGGCGACAGGACCAGTCCAGACGCTGTTTTGCGACAACCAACTGGTGCGTATGGTGCTGCCGGTAATGGAGGAAGACCGCTCCGTTCGTATTTTGCGCGCTCCCGATGCGCTGTACTTTGCCCAGCATGAGATTTGCAGCTTTTACGCCGATCAGGAGGATTTTGAGCGGGCATTGCCCGAGGTGCGTCATCTTTACGATCTGGCGCGCTCATCCATGCAATCACACTTTGCACTCATCAACGTGCTGGCGCGTCTGGAGCGCTATGACGAGGTCATTGAGGTGGCGCGCCACGGCCTGCGCATTGCCAGTGACCGTTCCGCAATCGGCTACCTGTTCTATCGCCTAGCGTTTGCCTACTGGAACTGCGATCAGCTCGAGCTGGCGTTGGCGTGCTACCGCTTGGTACCGCGCGGCGAGGAGTCGGGTAGCAACGCACTGGAGGAAATGCAGGGCCTTATGAACGAGATGGGTGTCAATGAGCCACCGACGTTCGAGGAAGCGGTTGAGACCATCAGTAAGGCCGGGCTCGAACTGCCGCCGGTGCCCGCCGTGTCCAACCAGCTGGCAGACGCTGCTGTGCAGCTGGTCGATAACGGGTTCTTTTTCCTGGCACGCGTCTGCATCTTCCAAATGTGGCGCACGATGGGAAACGATGAGCTCGGCTCCCTCAGCCGGTCGTTGGGATAGGGGTTTGATTTATGGGGGAGGAAAGCCTGCCGGCCAATTATCAAAATTTCCCCTTGCCCGGATTCGAGTGTTTGGTTACTATGGAACGGCTGTTACGGAGAGCTGACCGAGAGGCCGAAGGTGCTCGCCTGCTAAGCGAGTATGCCCCAAAAGGGCATCTGGGGTTCGAATCCCCAGCTCTCCGCCAGTACGAATTTGAAGAAGGGCTCCGTAAGGGGCCCTTTTTGGTATGGAGAACGTTAGCTGGGGATTCGAACCCGAGAGGGCACGGGCGTTAAGCAAACGCGAAAGCGTTTGTAGCCCGTGGGCGAAAAGCCGCCAGGCTTTGAAGCCGGAGGGCATGCGCAGCATGCCCGGACATCCCCAGCTCTCCGCCAGTACGAATTTGAAAAAGGGCTCCGTAAGGGGCCCTTTTTGGTATGGAGAACGTTAGCTGGGGATTCGAACCCTCAAAAAATGAGGCGCCCCGTTGGACGCCTCATTTGGTTCGATGTGATAACGCTTCGGCCCTACACCTCAGGAGCCTTGGCTACGGTCTCGCTCTCGGCTGTGAGCGGGCGGTTGTCGATGCGGCGGCCCAGGCGGTCGAGCTTCACGAGCAGCCACTCGATGGGATTGGGCCCCGTTCCTTCCTCGTCGGCAACCAGGTCCATGACGGCAATCTTGGTGCCGTCCTGCTTAAGCGTAACGCTGCCCACCTTATCGCCAACATGCACCGTGCCCGAAAGGTCATCGTAGCTAACCTTTTCGGTCACTTCGCCGGCGAGTGAGAACACCGTTGCCTGCGCGGTGGGGTCGGCAAGCGTGGCGTCGATCGTTTTGTCTGTCCAGTCGGTTTGACTGACACGTGCCATCAGCGGATTTCCGTTGGCGGTCTTCTTTTGCGTATTGGCGATTTCGACCGTTACCTTGTGGTCGTAATACCAACTAGCAAGTGTGGCCGTATCGGCAAAACGCTGGTCGGTGGTGCTGGAGTTCAAGACAACGGTATAGATCTCGTCGCCATCGCGATTGTAGGCGCTTGCAAAGCAGTATCCGGCATCGTCGGTGGTGCCGGTCTTACCGCCGATATTGCCGTCTTGGCCCAATAAAACATTGTGCGTATCCATGGAATGCGAATGATCGGAGCCGTCGGCGCCCGTCACTTCGATCCAGGGATCTTTGCTCGCCATGACTTCGCGAATCGTGTCGTCCTTCATGGCCTCTTGCATCATCAATGCCACATCGTGTGCGGTTGAATGCATATCGCCGGCCCATTCGTCAAAATCCAGCCCGTGCGGGTTCTCGAAGAGCGTTCCCGTGCAGCCGAGCTTCTTGGCCCGCTCGTTCATGGCTTTTACAAACGTAGCGACGGCATCTTTGGTCTTGGGGTCAAGTTTTTTGCCCACGTGTTCGGCAAGCGCGATGGCGGCGTCGTTGCCCGAGGGGATCATCAGGCCGCGCAGCGCTTGCTCGACGGTGAGCTCGTCGCCTTCGAGGAGTCCCGCGGTCGAGTTGCCTACGGTTGCCGCCGCGTTGCTCACGGTGATTTTCTCGTCCATTTTGCAGTTCTCGACCGCGAGGATTGCAGTCATGACCTTGGTGATCGAGGCGATTTTGACTTGCTCGTCGGCGCTACGGGCATAGTAGACGGAGCCGTTTTTACCCATGACAAACGCATTGGAGGCATCGATATCGGGCAGGTCTTCGGCTGCAATGCCGCGTGCATCGGCGGCTTTGCCGCAGATGTTATCGGTCGTGAGCACTTGGGCGCCGGCGACGGACGGAATACCGGCGACAAGGGCGACGGCGCAGGCAAGGCCAACGGTCAGCTGCGCGGAACGCTTTACAAGAGGGGTAAGATGCTTCACTGATTTCGCTTTCGACGGGATGGTCTCCTTTGGCTCTAGAGTATATCGTTTACCGGCTGTGCCGCTTGGGGTTTGGCGCGTAAGGTTTATCTTCGTGTCTGAGCGGACGCTTGGGTGTGCACGGTCGATATGATTGCCCGTCGCGTATCGAGGAGGTCCTTACAAATACTTGACAATACCCTCACGCATATATGAGCTGCGATTTTTACTATCGATACTGCTGATTTGATATCGATGTGGAGGTATGCGGTATGACGGCTGCTGCGGCTGTGGGGCCCACGGAGCTCGAGGAGCTAATGGAAGCGCAGGCCGAGGCCACGCATGAGCGCGAAGTTGGGGATGCGACTCGCCCCACGGCAGAGGACCTTGCCGCCTCGCCGACGCGCATCGATGTCGAGGGCCTCGACCTGTTCTATGGAGATCACCACGCGCTTAAGGATGTGTCCATCAAGATCCGCGACAAGCAGATTACCTCGTTTATCGGTCCTTCGGGCTGCGGCAAGTCGACGTTGCTGCGTTGCTTTAACCGCATGAACGACGGCATCAAGGACTGCCGCATCGAGGGCAAGATTGCGCTCGATGGTCAAGATATCCTGGGCGATTACGACATCTGCCGCCTTCGTCAGCGCGTGGGCATGGTGTTCCAGCGCCCCAACCCGTTTCCCATGAGCATCTACGACAACGTCGCCTATGGCCCCCGCGGTATGGGTGTGCGCGATCGCGCTGTGCTGGATGAGCTGGTCGAGGATTCCCTGCGCCGCGCTGCCCTGTGGGACGAAGTCAAGGACAAACTCAAGGAGTCTGGTCTGGGGCTTTCGGGCGGACAGCAGCAACGTTTGTGCATCGCCCGTGCGCTTGCCGTGCAGCCCGATATTCTGCTGATGGACGAGCCGACCTCGGCGCTCGATCCCGTGTCGACGCTCGTGGTGGAGCAGCTGGCCTGCGAGCTCAAAGAGACCTGCACGCTCGTGGTCGTTACACACAATATGCAGCAGGCGGCGCGCATATCCGATTCCGTCGCGTTTTTCTTGCTAGGTGAGTTGGTGGAGCACGCGCCCACCGCTCAGCTTTTCAAAAATCCTACCGACCCGCGTACGGCGGATTATTTGACGGGCCGTTTTGGCTGATACCATCTAGTAAAGGTACCTTTAGGATTAAGATGCGGTCATGCCGGCCGCAAAGGGGTTCAACATGATCTATTACGTCGAGGACGATGACAACATCAGGGATTTGACGGTCTATGCGCTGCGCAAGCAGGGGATCGAGGCCGAAGGCTTTTCGTGCGACGGTGAGTTTAAGGCTGCCGTGGCGCGACGGGTGCCCGATGCCGTGCTGCTCGATATCATGCTGCCCGATACCGATGGCTTGGCGATTATGCGTCGCCTGCGTGCCGATCGCCTGACGGAGACGGTGCCCATCATGATGCTTACCGCCAAGGATACCGAGCTCGACAAGGTGATGGCGCTCGATGGCGGTGCCGACGATTATCTGACTAAGCCGTTTTCGCTCATGGAGCTTGCGAGCCGCTGCCGCGCACTGCTGCGTCGCGGCGGCATGGTCAAGCAGGCGAGCGATGTGCTCAGCGTGGGCGATATCGTGCTTTCGCCCAGCCATCGCGAGGTGACCGTTGCCGGCGAGCCGCTTAAGCTCACCCTGCGCGAGTTCGACCTGCTCGAGTACCTCATGCGCAAGCCCGGCGTGGTCTTTACCCGCGAGTCGTTGCTGCAGAGCGTGTGGGGTTGGGATTTCGACGGCGGATCGCGCACCGTTGACGTGCACGTGCAGACGCTTCGCCAAAAACTGGGCGAGCATGCCAGCGCCATCGAGACCGTGCGCGGCGTGGGCTACCGCTTGGCCGAGCCTTCTGCCGGTGACGGTGCCGAAGGTGACGACACCGCGGCCACCGCATCGGAGGAGTAACCCGTGGTCTTCGCCCCCCAGGGAAAACATACGCTGTCGCACCGCGTTTTTGTGACGATCTTTGTTTGCGCCATGGCGGTTATCGTGGCGTTTACGGTGCTGGGTGCGTTCTTTGTGCAAAACACCTTGGCGGATGCCACGAGTGCCAATCTGGCGCAGGAAACCGAGCTCATTGCTGCCGCCCTCGACGAACAGCAGGAGCCCATCCCGTTCTTGCGTAGCCTCGATCGCGAGGATTTGCGCATTACGCTGATTAACAAGGATGGATCGGTTGCCTACGACAACGAGGCGTCGCCTTCCTCACTGCCCAACCATGGCGATCGCCCCGAGGTCATCGAGGCCTTTGAGAGTGGTTTGGGTTCCGCGGAGCGCGCAAGCTCTACGCTCGACGAGATTATGCTGTATCGCGCCGTCGCCCTTGATAACGGCCAGGTTGTCCGCTTGGCGCAAGCCCAGCCTGGCGTTGCGGCGATTTTGCTGTCGATGGTGGCGCCGATGCTGCTTATCGCAGCAGCGGGTGCAATACTCTCGTTTTTTATGGCGCGCCGCGAGTCCCGTGCAATCATCGCGCCGTTGCAAGAGGTGGATTTGGACCACCCACGCCGTAGCTATGAGCACGCCTATGCCGAGATGGTCCCCATGCTTGAGCGTATCGAGTCGCAGCGCCAGGAACTCAAGCGCCAAATGGCGGTGCTAGCGGACAACGACCGAATGCGCCGCGAGTTCACGGCCAATATCACCCATGAGCTCAAGACCCCGCTTACCGCGATTTCGGGGTATGCCGAGCTTATTGCAAACGGCATGGTTGAGGGCGAGGACGACTTGCGCAACTTTGGTGGCCGCATCTATCGCGAGGCGGGCCGCCTGGCAGCGCTCGTCAACGACATTCTTACGCTTTCCAACTTGGACGAGGCGGAGCGAGCATCCGAGGGCGAGGCGGTGCCCATTGGGTCCACAGAACCCATCGAGCTCTCTCGCGCCATTTTGACGGTGGAACAGCGTCTTGAGCAAGTTGCCCGGCAGTCGAATGTGACCATTGGGCACGAGACGAAGCCCATGGTGATCGAAGGCGTGCCGCGCCTGATTGACGAGCTGATCTACAACCTTGCAAGCAACGCCATTCGCTACAACCGACCTGGCGGTACGGTCACGCTGCGCTGCGGGACCAATGACGAGGGTCATCCGTACCTGTCTGTTGCCGATACGGGTATCGGTATTGCGCCCGAGGAGCAGGGTAAAGTGTTCGAGCGTTTTTATCGCGTGGACAAGAGTCGTTCTAAGGCGCGCGGCGGAACCGGCCTGGGTTTGGCGATCGTCAAACACGCCGCTCTGTACCATCACGCCGCGATTGACCTGTCGAGTGAGCCGGGCGTGGGAACCACCATTACGGTAACGTTTCCCGTGCAACAAGAGGGACCGTTCGCGTAGCGGCATAGCAAAAACCGAGGATTAGACGGTACGCCCGCGCCTCCGCTGCCGCGTGAATTGTTGCGCAACTTACACGCGGACGCTGTATCTTATGTATAGAGCTCGGGTATGGTAGAAATATGCGATATTATACGAGCAGTTTTGTCAATACGAACTCGGGAACTGAAAGGCAAGCTGCATGACCCTTCTCGAATTGTTCCAGCTGCTTAAAAAGCACCTCAAGCTGGTCATTGCCCTTCCGGTGGTCTGCGCGATCGCCATGGGCGTCGTCTCCTTCATCATGATGGACAACACCTACACCGCCACGACGAGCATGTACATTCTCGCCAAGACCGATGGCGGTCAGATGAGCTATAACGACCTTTCGGCGAGCCAGATGCTTTCCAACGATATCGCCACGCTGCTCGACAGCGATAGCGTTAAGAGTGGTGCGGCCAAGGATCTGGGCCTTTCCGATCTGGATGATTACAAGATTGCCGTTTCGTCCGAGACCACGACGCGCGTCATTACGCTTTCGGTGACGGGTACCGATGCCAAGGAGACGGCCCAGGTTGCAAGGGCCATGGCCAACTCGGTAAGCACGGTCGCCCAAAATGTTGGCGCCGCCCAGAGCATTAACGTGGTCGATGAGGCCAAGACCCCTGAGTCTCCGAGCGGCCCCAAGCGCTTGCTGTACGTTGCCGTTGCGTTCCTTGCCGGCGTCTTTATCGCAATTGCCTACGTTGTTTTGGAAGATATGCTCAACACGCGTATTCGCGGTGCCGAAGAGGCGGAAGAGCTCCTGGGTATTCCCGTTGTTGGCCGAATTCCGGCTATGAAAGGTGGTAAATAGGCATGGCTAAGGCGAAGAGCACCGATAAACTTGTTGTGCAGAATGCCGCCAAGACCCTTTTGGCCAACATTCGCTTTTCGAGCGTAGACGATCCCATTCGCACCATTACCGTTACGTCCTCGATTCCCGACGAGGGCAAGTCTACGGTTTCCATCAACCTTGCCCAGGCTATCGCCACCAGCGGCAAGAGCGTTCTTCTGGTCGAGGGAGACATGCGCCGCAGGTCTCTTTCCGATATGCTTGGCGTTCGTTCGCGTGGCGGACTCTACGCAGTCCTGTCCGAGCAGATTTCCATTGACCAGGCAATCGTCGAGACGGGTCAGAAGAACTTCTACTTCCTCGATGCTGAGCCTCATATTCCCAATCCTGCCGACATCATCGTGTCTCACCGTTTTGCCAAGCTGGTTAAGGCGTTGTCTGCCAAGTTCCAGTATGTCATCTTTGACGCTCCTCCGGTCTGCACCTTCATCGATGCTGCCGAGATCGCCAGCCTGACTGACGGCACGCTGTTTGTGGTGCGCGAAGACTTCACCAAGCGCGAGGAGGCGCTCAACGCCATCGCTCAGCTTAAGAAGTCCGAGAAGGTCAAGCTCATCGGTACCGTTATGAATTACTGCGAGACCGAGACCAGCGATTATTACTATTCTTACTACACCAAGGAAGGTAAGAAGGTAAAGAACGGTTCCGCTGCTCAGGGTACTTCTAAAATGGGCATCTTTACCAACCGGGCAAACGTTTAGTTGATTAAGGCCGACCTATGCGCGACATTCATTGTCATATCTTGCCGGGTGTAGACGACGGCGCTGCCGATCTTGATGAGAGCTTGGCGATGCTTGCAGCTGCCAAGCAGGCTGGCGTAACCAGAATTGTCTGTACCCCGCATTGCCGAGATCCCTATTTTGACTACGACAAGATGTGGGATGCCTTTGAGCTATTGCGGGATAACGCAGATGGTTTTCCGCTTCAGATGGGCTTTGAGGTCAACCACCGAAAGCTCGTCGAGCTGGGCATCGACGCTGCGGAATACCTGCATTTCGATGGAACCAACGAGTTCCTGCTCGAGCTTTCGACGCATGCTGATTCCTATGCGTTTAGAGAGTACGAGAGTACGATTTACGATTTGCAATGCCGCGGCTACCAGGTGATCATCGCTCATCCCGAGCGATATCGCGCTGTTCAAAAGGATGTGAGTGTAGCCGAGCGTCTGGTCGATATGGGCTGCAAGCTGCAAGCTTCGGCAGACTTTATCGCCGGCGGCCGCTTTGGTCGCGAGAAAAAGCCGGCGCAGCGCCTGTTCGAGCAAAATCTGTACAGCTTTATCGCGAGTGACGCCCATAACGTGGGCCACTACGATTGCCTGGCAAAAGCGCGTGCGAAGTTTGGCGTGCGCGGGGCTCATTTTCGCTAAAATCTGTCCCTAACGTTCTTACTGAATGAAGGGGCCGCTTTGGATATCCAACTTAAGACAGGTTGCTTTGAGGACGCGGCGCTGGTGCGCCGCGCCGTTTTTATGGACGAACAAGGCTATGAAAACGAGTTTGACCAGATTGACGAGGACCCGGGCTGCATCCATGTGACGCTGTATGTGGATGGCCAACTCACCGGCTGCTCGCGCGTGTTTCCCGAGGAGCTGGAGCGCGCGGCAGATGCGGAGGCTCCGGTGCCACCGGCGTGCGACTTGGACGAAGGCGTCGCCGCAGGGGAGACCTACATTATGGGGCGCGTCGCCGTGCTGCCGGCTATGCGTCGTCGCGGGTTGGCAAGCGCGATCGTCGAGGCCAGCGATACATGCGCACGCGATGCCGGAGCTAGACTTATTAAGCTGCACGCGCAGGAATACGTGTTGCCGCTCTATGAAAAGGCTGGCTACACACAAATTGCCCCGGTTGACTACGAAGACGAGGGCCAGCCCCATGCCTGGATGGCCAAGCGCGTAGATGGCAGATAGGGACGTTTCTTTCCTGTCGGCAGTTGGGGACACTCCTTGGCAATTGGCGCATCGGAGTGCTCGGACATACAGTTTTTCGATTCCGCATGTATATATGCACGCTAATGGGTTATAAAATCTAAGTCTGAACATAGCAGGTCTGCGATACGGCTCGGGTAACCGGGCTGTTTTTGCGGACGGGGGTAGCGCGAAAGGACTGCACATGCGTCAATTTAAGACCGAGAGCAAAAAGTTGCTCGACCTCATGATCAACTCCATCTACACCAACAAGGAAATCTTCCTGCGCGAGCTTATCTCTAACGCGAGCGACGCCGTCGACAAGCTCAACTTTAAGAGTCTGCAGGATCCGAGCGTCAAGCTCGACCAGGGCGACCTGGCTATTCGCGTCTCCTTTGATAAAGACGCCCGCACCATTACCATCTCGGATAACGGCATTGGCATGACCGCCGAGGAGCTCGAGCGCAACCTGGGCACCATTGCCCATTCCGGCTCCGAGGAGTTTAAGACCGAGAACGCCGAGCAGCAGGGCTCGGATGTCGACATCATCGGTCAGTTTGGCGTGGGCTTCTACTCGGCCTTTATGGTCGCCAGCCACGTGAAGGTGGTCAGCCGCGCTTATGGCGAGGATGTCGCCCATGTGTGGGAATCCGACGGTCTTGAGGGCTATACCATCGAGGACGGCGAGCGCGCCGAGCACGGCACCGATGTCATCCTGACGCTGCGCGAGAACGAGAAGCTCGACGCCGATGGCGAGGCCGAGACCTACGATCGCTTCCTGACCGAGTGGGGCCTCAAGAGCCTGATTCAGCAGTACAGCAACTATGTGCGCTACCCGATCCAAATGATGGTCTCCAAGAGCCGCCAGAAGCCCAAGCCCGAGGACGCGCCGGAGGATTACAAGCCCGAGTACGAGGACTACCAGGAGCTCGAGACCGTTAACTCCATGACGCCGATCTGGAAGAAGCGCAGCTCCGATGTTGAGCAGAAGGACTATGACGAGTTCTACAAGTCTACGTTCCACGACTTTGACGATCCTGCGCGCACCATCAGCTTCCACGCCGAGGGTACGCTCGAGTACGACGCCCTGCTGTTTGTGCCGGGCCGCGCGCCGTTCGATTTGTACAGCAAGGACTACGAGAAGGGCCTGGCGCTCTACAGCTCCAACGTCCTGATCATGGAGAAGTGCGACGACCTGCTTCCCGACTACTATAACTTTGTCCGCGGCGTCGTGGATTCCGCCGACGTGTCGCTCAACATCTCGCGCGAGACGCTGCAGCAGAACCGTCAGCTCAAGGCTATCGCCAAGCGTGTGGAAAAGAAGATTACCGCCGACCTTGAGGATATGCGTGACAACGACCGCGAGGCCTACGAGAAGTTCTTTGAGAACTTTGGCCGTGGCCTTAAGTACGGTATCTATTCGAGCTATGGCATGAAGGCCGATGAGCTCGCCGACCTGCTGCTGTTCTGGTCTGCCAAGGAGCAGAAGATGATTACCCTGGCCGAGTATGCCAAGGGCATGCCCGAAGATCAGAAGGCCATCTACTACGCCGCCGGCGACTCGCGTGAGCGCTTGACCAAGATGCCCGTGGTAAAGGGCGTACTCGACCGCGGCTATGACGTGCTGCTGCTGACGCAGGATGTGGATGAGTTCACGTTCCAGGCTATGCGTGAGTACGTTGCCGTCGATATGCCCAAGATCTACGAGGACGATGCTGCCCGCGAGGCTGCCGAGAAGGCTGTTGCCGACGGTGCCGAGCCCGAGGTCGAAGATCGTCACCTGGAGCTCAAGAATGTCGCTACCGGCGATCTTGACCTGGCGACCGAGGACGAGAAGAAGGAGGCCGAGGACGCCACTAAGGAGAACGAGGACCTCTTTAGCGCCATGAAGGAGGCACTCGGTGACAAGGTCGAGAAGGTCGCTGTCTCTGCGCGCCTGACCGATGCTCCCGCGTGCATCACCACCGAGGGTCCGCTTTCGCTCGAGATGGAGAAGGTGCTTCAGAAGGGTCCCGAGGGTGCGCCCGACGGTATGCCCAAGAGCCAGCGTGTGCTCGAGCTCAACGCCAAGCACCCGGTCTTTGCCAAGCTCGTCGCTGCTCAGAAGGCGGGCGACGCCGACAAGATCAAGCAGTACTCCGGCCTGCTCTATGACCAGGCCCTGCTCGTCGAGGGTATTTTGCCCGAGGACCCCGTTGCCTTCGCGGCGGCTGTCTGCGAGCTTATGTAATTGGTTCCGCCGTTCTGCCGAACGGCGGACCGGTCGACGCTGCGCGGGCACCAGAGCGACAACTTGTCATTCAAAGAGGACGGCATGACCAGAAGGTCTATGCCGTCCTCTTTTCATGCCAATTTGTTCGCTCTGGTGCCCGCTCGCTGGCATTGCCAAAACATCGACGTTACCGTGGTCCAAACTAGTCGTTGGGGACGTTCTTGTTTGACTGGTCGTTTAAGAGCGTTCCTAATGACTAAAGAACGTCCCCAACGACTAGTTGGGTTGCTAATTTGTGCGGGTTGTGGTTTTGTGACCTGCTGAAATTTAAGATACTGTACAACTGTACGTTAACTCATCTTCGTAGTATATTGCTACCCGCAAAACTCAATACCATTGTGCATCGAGACGTTAAAACGCCTTCGTACAATGGTTATCGATAGTACGATTCGATTCAACGACAGGATGGATGGTCCAAGCGTGAGTCTCGGCAGCAAACTATCCGATGCAAAGGTTTCCTTTGCAATCTTTAAACGCGACATCAAGCGATTGATCGTGAACCCCGTCGCCCTGGTGGTTACCTTCGGCGTGTGCGTTATTCCCTCGCTGTATGCCTGGTACAACATCGTTGCCAACTGGGATCCGTACGGAAACACCCAGGGTATCAAGATTGCCATCGCCAACAGCGATCAGGGCACCCAAAACGACTTGGTGGGCGAGCTCAACGCGGGCGATAAGGTCGTCGATCAGCTCAAGGAGAACGATCGGCTGGGCTGGACCTTCGTCGATTCGGCGGCCGATGCCAAAGAGGGCGTCGAGAGCGGTGAGTACTATGCGGCCATCGTAATCCCCAAGAACTTCTCGGATAACTTGGTTTCGATGCTCGACGGCAACTACCATCAGCCCAAGCTTACGTACTACGTCAATGAGAAGAAGAGCGCCATTGCGCCCAAGGTTACCGACACCGGTGCAAGCACCATCGAGGAGCAGATCAACTCGGAATTTGTCTCCACGGCGGGCGAGACCGTTGCCGGTATCGCCAAGGATGCCGGAGTCGATTTAAAGGACAAGGCAACCCAGACCCAGGATTCGCTGGCAAGTTCGGTGTCCGAAGCATCCGATACCTTGGGCGAGGTGCGTGGTTCGATTGGCGACATGAATGCAGCCATCGATAAGACGAGTGGTTCCATTGCCTCGGCAGATGCAGCACTTGCCGGTCTACAGGGTCAGGCGCCGTCGCTGACGCAGGCGATCTCCCAGGGCAACGACCTGCTGGGCGAGGCTCGCGCCACGGCGGGTAATTCCATCACCTCGCTCTCCAAGGCGCTCTCGGAAGGCAGCCTTGCGCTCACCAAGACGTCAGCCTCCGCGAACGCTGCGATTGGCAAGCTGACGGGCACGGTCACATCTACGACCACCCGTATCGACAACTCGCTTGAGTCTCTCCAGGCGACGATCGACCACAATAAGGCCGTTATCGGGCACTTGGAAATTCTCGTTAATGACACGTCGACAGGTTCCGAGGAAATTGACGCGCGCATTGTATCGATCATCGATTTGCTCCGCGAGCAGAATGAAAAGCTTCAGAGCATCAAGGATAGTCTGTCTGCGCAGTCGAGCGCCATGGCGAATGACGTCGCGGCTGTCTCGGGTGCCAGCGACGCTATCAATAACGCAATCCAGACCGGTGTGACTAACCTTGGCCAGGCCCAGACGGACCTGGGTCAAAACGCGCTGCCGAAGGCCTCGAGCGCGCTTGATTCATTTGCCGCCGTCTCGGGTGATCTGACGGGAATCGTGTCTGGCCTCACGCCTGCTATTGCAAGTGCGCGCGGTACACTTTCGCAACTCAACGCTACGCTCGGTCAGGCCAAGACCACGCTGTCCCAGACCGATGCCTCGCTTGCCAAGGTCCAGGACAAGCTCGCAACCGCCGCCAACGACATTGCGGCGCTGCAGACCTCCGAGTCCATGGGCGAGCTGGCCGACCTCATGGACGTCGACGTCGATGACGTGGCAGATTTCATGGCATCTCCGGTTGAGCTGACGTCCAAGTCAATCTATCCGGTCAAGAGCTTTGGCTCGGGCATCGCGCCCTTCTACACCAATCTGGCGCTGTGGGTAGGCGGCTATGTGCTCATCGCCATCTACAAGCTCGAGGTCGACCGCGAGGGCATCGGTAGCTTTACGGCGCGTCAGGGCTACTTTGGCCGCTGGCTGCTGCTGGTGATCCTGGGCGCGTTCCAGGCCATTATCGTTACGGTGGGCGACCTGGTCATTGGCGTTCAGTGCGTCAATCCGCTGCTCTTTGTGCTGGGCGGCATTGCTATCTCGTTCACTTACGTCAACATCATCTATGCGCTGTCCACCACCTTTAAGCATATCGGTAAAGCCATTGGCGTCATTCTCGTCATTGTGCAGATCCCCGGCTCGTCGGGCATGTATCCCATCGAGATGATGCCCGGCTTCTTCCAGTGGCTGCATCCACTGCTGCCCTTCACCTATGGCATCAACCTGCTGCGCGAGACGGTCGGTGGCATGTATGCGTTCAACTACCTGTTCAACCTGTGCATCCTGGGCGTGTTCCTTATCGTGGCGCTCTTTATCGGTCTGCAGCTGCGCCCGTTGCTGCTCAACCTTAACCTGCTCTTTGATAAACAGCTTTCCACGACGGGCCTCATGATCTGCGAGTCCAACGACCTGCCGCGCCAGCGCTATTCGCTGCGCACGGCCATGCGTGTCATGCTCGATTCGGATTCGTACCGTCGCGAACTGCTCGATCATGCGGTCGCCTTTGAACATCGCTACCCGTACTACATCAAGGGCGGTTTTGCCGCCGTGGTGGGCGTTCAGGTCCTGCTCTTTGTCCTGTCGACGGTTCTCGATATCGACAATAACGGCAAGATCATCCTGCTTGTCATTTGGATCATCTCGGTTATTGCCATCTGCGGCTGGCTTATCAATATCGAATATATCCGCGCGAGCCTCAATACCCAGATGCGCATCTCGGCGCTTTCGGATGAGGACTTGCGTCGCGAGATGCGCGAACATACGGCCGCCATTCCTGCCGCCCGCCACATGTTTGGCCTCAACGCCAGCGAGCGTGGTGCCAAGGGCGGCGATCAGTCCACGGGCCGCTTGCCGCATATAGGCTCGCACCATAAATCTCAGGGCAGCGACAGCACAGCCACAAATGATGGAGATACCACCGCGCTTGGCAAGCACTCCAAAGGAGGTGAGGCATAAATGAAGAACATCCTGCATCTGTTTAAGCGCGATGTCCAAAACGTGTCTCGCTCCGTGATCGGCATGATTGTCGTGATGGGCCTCATTATCGTGCCGTGCCTGTATGCGTGGTTTAACATCGCCGGCAGCTGGGATCCGTACGGCAACACCGGCAATCTTAAGATTGCCGTGGTCAACACCGACGAGGGCTACGAGAGCGATCTGATTCCCGTCGAGGTCAACGTGGGCGAAAACGTAACCGCCACCCTGCGCGGCAACGAGAACTTCGACTGGGTTGTCCTCAACGACCGCGATAAGGCGATCGAGGGCGTTAAGTCGGGCGCGTACTACGCTGCCGTCGTTATCCCTAAAACGTTTAGCGCCGACATGATGACGCTTTTCTCGACTGAGGTGAAGCACGCCGATATCGAGTTTTGCGAGAACCAGAAGGCCAACGCCATTGCCCAGATTGTGACCGAGAAGGGCTCGAGCGCCGTCCAGAGCCAAGTCAATGAGACCTTTACCAAGACCATCACGACCATCGGCCTTAAGACGGTGTCCAGCCTGCTCGATTACATGAGCACCGACCAGGTGAGCAACTTTATCGCCAATCTGTCCTCTACGCTCGGCGATTCGGTCGAGGACCTGCGGGACGTTCAGGCGAGCGCGACGTCGCTCGCGGGCATTTTGAGCTCTACGTCCGATTCACTGACGTCGGCGAGCGGTATGCTCAAGCAGACGGGCACCGTCGATGAGTCGACGAAGCAGCTGATGGAGCACGCCAAGAGCGGCATCAATGATTCCAAGGAAGCGCTCAAGGCCGCCAACGATGCCGTTGACGCGGCGATTGACGGAAGCGCGGGCTCGTTCGACAAAGTGTCTGCCGAGCTCGCGAAGGCGTTCGACACCGCAAACCAGCATGTGGACCTTACGGTGTCCCAGCTCAGCGCCGCCGCGACGGCGCTCAATACGCGTGCCGACGATATCGACGCCACGGCCGACCAGCTCCGCAGCCTTGCCGACCAGGTGAGCGATGAGAATTTGAAGGACGGCCTCAAGTCCGCCGCGACATCGCTGGGCAGAATCGCCGTTGAGTACAGCAACAATGCGAAGGACCTGACGGCGACCGCAAATTCCCTTTCGGACGGCATGGCGGAGGTCAACAACTCGCGTGCCGAGGTCGACCAGGCCATCGCCGATGCCAAGGCCGGCATCGCGGGCGCCAAATCCGATTACGATTCCACGTTCTCGGTTAAGGCCAAGGAGCTCAAGAAGACCGTCTCGGGCATTCTAGACTCGCTCGATGGTATCTCGGGCGATTTGGATAGCGCCGTAGATGGCCTGACCGACGCATCCGGTTCGCTGTCAAAGGGCCTCTCCAAGGCTGCAAAGCTGGTCAACAAGGCTTCCGATCAGCTGGGCGAGGCGTCGGACAAGATCAGCGCGTTTAAGGACGAGCTCGACGGTGCCTTGATGTCGGATGATCTTGCGACGATCAAGACGATGATCGGCAACGATCCCGAGGGCCTCGCCGCGTCGCTTTCCGGCCCCGTTGCGCTCGACCGCAAGCCGGTCTATCCGATCCGCAACTACGGTTCGGCCATGGCACCGTTCTACACGATTCTGTCGCTCTGGGTTGGCTCGATCGTACTGGCAGCCATGATGAAGGTCTCGGTCGACGATGAGCTTATCAACGAGCTCATCCCCGTGCGCCTGCACGAGATCTATTTGGGCCGCTACTTGTTCTTTGGCGGCTTGGCCTTGCTGCAGGCGACGCTCGTGTGCGCGGGCGACATTCTGTTCTTTGGCATTCAGTGCGACAACCCCCTGCAGTTTGTGCTTGCCGGCTGGGTCGCGAGCCTCGTGTTCTCCAATATCGTCTACACGCTTACGGTTTCGTTTGGCGATATCGGCAAGGCGCTCGCTGTCGTGCTGTTGGTCATGCAGGTCGGTGGTTCTGGCGGCACATTCCCCATCGAGATGACCGGTCCCGTGTTCCAGGCGATCTACCCGTTCCTGCCGTTTACCCATGGCATCAATGCCATGCATGCCGCCATGGCTGGCGCCTACCATATGGAGTACTGGGTTGAGCTGGGTATTCTGGCGAGCTATCTGATTCCGTCGCTGGCCCTGGGTGTGGTCTTCCGTCGTCCGGTCATCAAAGCCAACGACTGGATTATCGAAAAGCTGGAGTCGACAAAGCTAATTTAGTGCGGCAACGTTAACGCTGATGTAGCACTAATGCCAGCGAGCGAGCCGCATTTGCGCCAAGGTGACGTGAAATGAAAGGGCGCTGACCTTCTGGTCGCGCCCTTGAAATTGAACGTCAGATTGGCGTGAATGCGGCTCGCGCAGCGTCGGCCGGTCCGCCGTTCGGTAGAACGGCGGAACAAAACGCTTTAGTGGGCTGAATTGCGTGGGCTGCTTGATTGTTGCTACAGTTGCGGGGCGTGCCGGGGGTCCGGCGCGTCCCGTTTTTATTTGACCATGAGGCGGCATGCGGTCGCGCGCGTGCGGACACCACGCCCAGACCGAGCGCGAGGATGCCCTATGGCCCATCATGCCGCTATTGAAATCGAAAATATGCCCGATAGCCCTGTAGCCCGCGAAGACCTGGGTGCCGGCGGTGCCTCTCGCGGTGCCGGTGCGCGCTCGCCGCTGTTCTGGAAGGTCTTGCTGCTTTCGATAGCGGTCATCTGGGGCTATTCCTTTACCACCATGAAGGACGCGCTCGATACCATTCCGGTGTTCGAGCTGCTCTACATTCGCTTTCTTCCGGCGTCGCTGGTCATGCTTGCCGTCTTCCACAAGCGCATTGTTGCCCATTTCAACGCTCGAAATCTGATTGTTGGACTTGGCATGGGCGCGCTCATGTGGGGTGCCTACGGTTTGCAGACGATTGGCCTGGCGCAGACCACGGCAGGCAAAAGCGCGTTTTTGACGGGCACGTACTGTATCTTGGTTCCGTTTGCGAGCTATGTCCTAAGCGGCGAAAAACTTACCCGTTACAACTTGGGTGCCGCGTTGCTGTGTCTGGCGGGCATTGGCTTGGTGGCGCTTGATAGCGTCGAGTTCAATGTCGGCGATGTTATTACGCTGGGCGGCGCGGTCTTCTTTGCCATCCAGATGGCGGTGGCCGCTAAGTACGGTCGCAAGATGGACATCAACGTCATCACGTTTTGGATGTTTGCGGGCAACGGTGTGCTGTGCCTGATCTCTTCGCTGCCGTTCGAGACCCAGGCGCCTTTATCCGTGTGGACGCCGAGCTTTATTGGCGTGATGGCATTTCTCTCGGTAGGCTGCACATGCGTGGGTTTGCTCATCCAAAACGTGGGCTTGGCGCATGTCCCGGCCTCGACGGGCTCACTACTGCTTTCGATGGAGTCGCCATCGGGCGTGCTGTTCTCGGTGCTGCTGATGGGGGAGGTGCTCACCTCGCGTTTGCTTGCCGGCTTTGCGCTCATCTTCCTGTCGATTATCTTGAGCGAGACGCACTTTGGCTTTTTGCGTAAAAAGCCGCGAGCGCGTTTGTAAACAATCTGTTGCGCCGTCCCTCTGGGGCGGCGTTTTTTATGCGTCGCCTTTAAAGTTATGCCCTGCACTTTAGAGTATGAAAGTGCTTGCTGCTAAAACTTTACTGGAGGGCATCTATGGCACCAGCTCTGTCCGATTTCCAACCACAACCAGCGCTTCAGACCTCAGCGGCGGCGCAAGCCGCCATTGGCGACGGTCTGGTCAAAGAGGCTCAGGCTTTTGCCGATGAGCTTGCCGCATGGCGTCACGATCTGCATCGGATGCCCGAACTCGGTAACGACCTCCCACAGACCTCTGCGTATATCCAAGCGCGCCTGAACGAGATGGACATCCCATTTTCCACGCTCGTCGATGGTTCCTGCGTTGTGGGCCTTGTCGGTGCCGGTGCCGCCGCGGCCCAGGGCAATGGCGTCTGCACGGACGAACAGGCCGGTACGGTCGTTATGCTGCGCGGCGACATGGATGCCCTGCCCGTTGTCGAGGAATCCGGCGAGCCCTTTGCATCTACCAATGGCTGCATGCATGCTTGCGGTCATGATATGCACGCGACGGCGCTGCTTGGTGCGGCGCGCCTGCTCAAGGCTCGCGAGGCCGCGCTTGTCGACGCCAATGCCACCGTCAAGCTGTTGTTCCAGCCGGGCGAGGAGACCTTTGAGGGGGCACGTGCTGCCATCGCCGACGGCTTGCTCGAGAACCCGCGTCCTCAGGCGGCTTTTGCCATGCATGTCAACGGCCAGTCGCCGCTTGGCCTGGTGCTCTACGGCAGCCCGGCGCTTTCCGGCGTGTACGGTTTCCGCATCACGCTGCAGGGCAAGGGCGGCCACGGTTCGAGCCCCGAGATCTGCATCGACCCCATCACGGCAGGCGTGCATGTGCACCTGGCGCTCCAGGAGCTTATCGCTCGCGAGGTGCCGGCGGCCAAGGAGGTCGCGCTCACCGTGGGTAAGTTTGCCGGTGGCCAAGCGGCCAATGTGATTCCCGACACCTGCGTGCTCGAGGGAACATTGCGCGGCTTTGACGTTGAGCTCATGGAGCACCTCAAGACCCGCATCGCGGAGGTCGTCAAAGGCGTTGCCATGACCTATCGTACGCCGGCGACTATCGAGACGCTCTCGGATGTTCCCCCGCTCGTGCTCGATGACGATATGACCCAGGCTTCGCTTGGCTATGTGGGTGCGACGTTGCCCAAGGCCGCCTTCCTGCCTCTGTTCCATGCCATGGCGAGCGAGGACTTTGCGCTTATCTCGAGCGAGATACCGAGCGCGTACTTTACGCTCGGTGCGGCTGTGACCGATACGGACGAGCACTTTGCCCAGCACCATCCCAAGGCACGCTTTAGCGATGCCGAGTTGCCGCTCGGCGCCGCGGCTTATGCGGCGGTCGCCCTGGGCTATATCGCCGACCACAAGGAGTAATCCATGTCCCAGCAGCATAAATTCTTCCCCGGTTGGCTCGTCGTGGCTTCCGGCTTTGTCATCATGGCCACGTGTTACACGATTTTCGTTAACTGCATGAGCCTGTTTCAGCCGCTTATCGTGAGCGACTTGGGCATTTCCCTTGCTCAGTACAACATCTCCAACGCCATCTCAACCGTGGTGAGCGTTGTCGGCTCGCTTGTCATTGGCCATGTTGCCGACAAAGTGAGCGGTCGCATCTTGGGTTCCCTTACCGTTATCGCCACCTCTGCCGTTCTTGCCGGGATGAGCTTTGTCGGTGAGCTGTGGCAGGTCTACGTGCTCTTTGCCGTCTCGGGCTGCTTTGCCGTCGCCTCGACCCGCCTGCTCATTAGCCTTGTGACCGCCAACTGGTTTACGGCCAAGCGAGGTCTTGCGATCTCCATAGCACTTTCGGGCTCGGGCTTTGGAGGCGCTATTCTGTCTCCCACCGTGAGCTCGCTTATCGTGAGCGTTGGCTGGCGTTCCGCCTTCCTGGTGCTCGCGGCCATCTGCATGGTGGCGGCGCTGCCCATCACGGCCTATTCCTTCCGCACCAAGCCTTCTGAGATAGGCCTTAAGCCGCTCGGCGAGAACCCGGGCGATCCGTCTGTCTCGACAGCTGGCGACAAGGACGAGCACACGGCTCCCGAGGTTAACGTCGGTTGGTCTCGCATCAAGAAGAGCCCGGCGTTTTGGCTGCTTGTCGTTGCCTTCCTCTTTATGGGCCTCGTTAACGGTGCCATCTTGCCCAACCAGGTCACCAACATGACGAGCGTTACCGTCAACGGCGCCAAGATTGTCACGGGCGGTCACGATCCCGTGTGGGCGGGCACTGTGCTTTCGGCCTATATGGTCACCGTCGTTATCGCCAAGATTTCGCTCGGCGTCATTTACGATCGCTTTGGCCTACGTTTTGGCAACGTGTTGGGATCCGTTGCGTGCATTATCGCCTGCGTCGCCCTGTGCTTCCCCGCGACCGATCTTGGCCCCATCGTGGCTGCCGTGAGCTTTGGTGTCGGAACGTGCATGGGCACCATCACGCCCACTATCGCCGCGTCCAAGCAGTTTGGCATGGCCGATCTGGGCAAGGTCACGGGCACCATTACCTCGCTCGAGATGGTCGGCGGCACCGTGGGTGCCATTGTCTCGGGCGTGCTGTTCGATGCCACGGGCTCCTTTGCGAGCACCTGGATCGTGTGCCTGGTGTGTTCTGCGGTCATGCTCGTATTCCTGCTGGCATCCGAGCCCATCGCCGCTAAGCTGCGTGCGAGCGTGGCGGGGGAGTAGACGTCCGTCGCTCTTTTCTGTTCGCCCCGTGTTCTGTCCGTGGCCGCCTTGGAAGCCGAATGGATGCTCGTACCATCATTCGGTTTCCAAGGCGGCCACGGGCATACAAAATGATCCGTTTTCCTCTGTCCCCAACAGATCGCGTGATTCGAAGGGGGCGGAGGAAAGCGGATCGGCTGCAGCGGCGGCACGTCTGGCCGAACGAGCCCCCATACCCTCGTTCGGTCAGACGCGTCGCCGCGTTTTGTTTTTGTGCCGTATAATGACCACTACCTATGACGCGATACTAAAAGAAAGGTGTTTGCCCATGCAGGCACAGAAGGCGGAGGGAACCCGCGACCTTATCGGCGCCGAGATGCGCGCCTGGCAAAAGATGCAGCGGATTGCTGCCGGCGTGTTCGAGCCGTTTGGCTTTAAGCCCATCGAGACGCCCGCGATCGAGCAGGTGGACGTGTTTGTCCACGGCATCGGCCAGTCGACCGATGTCGTGCGCAAGGAGATGTTCCGCGTGTTTAGCGGCGCCAACCTGGAACGTGTCTTTACCGAGGGCACCGATGCCAAGCTCAAGCCCAGACAGCGCTTGGCGCTTCGTCCCGAGGGCACTGCCGGCGTGGTGCGCGCCGTCGTGGAGAACAACCTGGTGCCCCAGGGCTCCACGCCGTTTAAGGCCTACTATGCCGAGGCCATGTTCCGCGGCGAGCGCCCCCAGAAGGGCCGCCTGCGTCAGTTCCATCAGGTGGGCATCGAGTGGCTCGGTGCTCCCGATCCGGCTGCGGACGCCGAGTGCATCATTATGCTCATGGAGTTCTACAAGCGTCTGGGCTTCGATCTTTCCAAGCTCCGTCTGCTCATTAACTCGATGGGTGATGCCCAGTGCCGTCCGGCCTATCGCGAGCAGGTCAAGCAGTTCATTCTCGATCACGCCGACGAGATGTGCGATGAGTGCCGCGAGCGCGCCGAGCTCAACCCGCTGCGCGCCTTCGACTGCAAGAACGACCATTGCCGCGAGATCATGGCCGAGGCCCCGCTGATGGGCGACAACCTGTGCGACGAGTGCCGCGAGCACTACGAGCAGGTCAAGCGCTATCTGGATGCCGCCGGCATCGAGTATGTCGAGGACCCCACCCTGGTGCGCGGCCTGGACTACTACACCCGTACCGTCTTTGAGGTCGAGGCCCCTGGCGCCGGCGTCGGCTCCATCGGTGGCGGCGGCCGCTACGACGGCCTGGTCGAGCTCGAGGGCGGCAAGCCCACGGCCGGTGTCGGCTTCGCCGTCGGTTTTGAGCGCGCCCTGCTGGCCCTGCAGGCCTTTGGCAGCGACCTGGGTGCCGATGAGGCTCCGTGTGTCTACGTTGCCAACGCCGGCAGGGAACTGCGTCAGAACGTTTTTGCCATTACGCAGAAGCTTCGCGCCGCAGGCATCGTGACCGAGGCAGACTATCAGGGTCGTTCGCTCAAGGCTCAGTTTAAGCAGGCCGACAAGGTGGGCGCTAAGCTCATTTTGGTCTTGGGCGGCGACGAGCTTGCCGCCGGCAAGGTCAAGGTGCGCGACATGCAGAGCCATGACGAGGCGCTGGTCGATCTGGCCAACGTGGTCGAGGCGGTTCGAGAGCGCCTGTAGGGCATCATTTTGAGCTGCGGGTCCGCTAACGCGTCCCGCTCGCGGCGAACGATTGTTACGGGGGTGTTTCGCTTTTATGCGGAATGTCCCCGTTTGCATATGCCGCCCACCGAGAAATACGACCATTTGGGGCAAAAAGCCTTGCAATGCAGAAAATACTTTTGTGTGGTAAAGCGCAATCAGTGTCGAAAGTATTTCTCAAGTGCCTATAATGAATACCGCATGTTACGTGCATAGAAGGAGGAATGGGAGGAAACGTGGCTGAGAACCTAAGCAACCAGTCTGTACCCGAAGCCGCGGCGCGCGTCGCTGCCGTGGTCAACCGCCTCGTTAACCGAATCGGCTCGAATGCCGAGTCCAGGGAGCGTCTCGCCGAGATTGAGATTCCCGAGGAGCTGCGCGACAACCTTGCGCTGTTCCTGCGCCTGGAGCGCCGTGTGCTTAGCGAG
Organism: Collinsella sp. LCP21S3_C7; assembly: GCF_052118485.1. Lineage (NCBI taxonomy): Bacteria > Bacillati > Actinomycetota > Coriobacteriia > Coriobacteriales > Coriobacteriaceae > Collinsella > Collinsella sp. LCP21S3_C7. Next base: position 24,462 of record NZ_JBQKHC010000005.1, read on the forward strand.
TATGATCCCGAGATCGCGGACCTGTTCGACAAGATTCTGTCGGCCGAGATCGTGGCCAATGCCGGCAACCCCGGTAGCCGTGCCGCCGACGAGGCCGTCGACGAGCAGGGCGTGCCCACCGCCGACGAGCCCACTGCTGTGGCGTTTCGTGAGGTCGTCGATTTGATCGACAGCCTGCCGCTCGATAAGCAGCAGGTTATCGTCCGTGCCTTTACGAGCTTCTTCCATCTGGCAAACCTGTCGGAGGAGAACTACCGTGTGACGCAGCTGCGCGAGCGTGAGGCCGGCGCATCGACCGATACCGAGGTCGATCCCGCCAACGAACTCACCGTCGCCTATCACCAGCTTGTGGATGAGATGGGTGTCGAGGGCGCCAACGAGCTGCTCGGCAAGCTTGAGTTCCATCCCGTCTTTACCGCGCATCCCACCGAGGCCCGTCGCAAGGCCGTCGAGGGTAAGATTCGCCGTATCTCTAACCTGCTGGAGGAGCGTCCGCGTTTGGGCGGCTCCGACCTGGTGGAGAACGAGCGCCATATGCTGCAGGAGATCGACGCCCTGGTGCGTACGAGCCCCATCGCGCTCAAGAAGCCCACGCCGGTCGAGGAAGCCGATACCATCATCGACATCTTCGATAACACGCTGTTCGACGTCATCCCCGTCATCTATCGTCGCTTTGACGACTGGGTGCTGGGTGACAAGGCCGGTACCGTGCCGCCGCTGTGCCCGGCGTTCTTCCATCCCGGCAGCTGGATCGGTTCCGACCGCGACGGTAACCCCAACGTCACCGCCAAGGTGAGCCGTGAGGTCGCCGCCAAGTACTTCACCCACATGGTGCTCAAGCTCGAGGACAAGTGCCGCCGCATCGGCCGCAACCTCACGCTCGAGGCCACCTACAGCAAGCCGTCTGCCGAGCTCATCAACCTGTGGAACCATCAGGTCGAGATGAGTGCGCATTACACGGCCCGCGCCGAGCTTATCTCCGAGCACGAGCCGCATCGCGCCGTCATGCTCGTCATGGCCGACCGTCTGAACGCCACCGTACGCCGTATCACCGACACCATGTATCACAGCGCCGACGAGTTCCTGGATGACCTGCGCGTCGTCCAGCGTTCGCTGGCTGCCTGCGGTGCCGTCCGTGCCGCCTACGGCCCGGTGCAGACCATCATCTGGCAGGTCGAGTCCTTCGGCTTCCATATGGTCGAGATGGAGTTCCGTCAGCACTCCGTGGTGCATGCCCGCGCCCTCAAGGACATCCACGAAAACGGTATCCATGGCGACCTGCAGCCCATGACGCGCGAGGTCATCGACACCTTCCGCGCTATCGGCTCCATCCAAAAGCGCTACGGCAAGAAGATGGCACACCGCTACATCATCTCGTTTACCAAGAGTGCCCAGCATGTGGCCGACGTCTTTGAGCTGGCCCACCTGTCCTTCGCACACGAGGAGGACGTTCCCGAGCTCGACGTGATCCCGCTGTTCGAGCAGCTCGAGGACCTCGAGGGCTGCGTCGACGTGCTCGACCAGATGCTTACGCTGCCCGTGGTGCAGAAGCGTCTTGCCCAGACCAACCGCCGCATGGAGGTTATGCTGGGTTACTCCGACTCCTCCAAGGATGCCGGTCCTACCACGGCCATGCTTGCGCTGCACTCCGCGCAGGAGCGCATCGCCAAGTGGGCCGAGAAGAACGATATCGACCTGGTGCTCATGCACGGTCGCGGCGGCGCCGTGGGCCGTGGTGGCGGCCCGGCCAACAAGGCCGTACTGGCGCAGCCCAAGGGTTCGGTCAACTGCTTCTTTAAGCTCACCGAGCAGGGTGAGGTCATCTTTGCCCGTTACGGCAACCGCACGCTGGCTCAGCGCCATGTTGAGTCCGTTGCCGCCGCAACGCTTTTGCAGTCGGCCCCGAGCGTCGAGAAGACCAACACCGAGACCACGCAGAAGTTCTGGGATATGGCCGAGAAACTCAACGCCGCAAGCCACGAGCGCTATCTGGACCTGCTGAACACCGAGGACTTTGCACCGTGGTTCTCGACTGTGACGCCGCTGACCGAGGTCGGTCTGCTGCCGATTGGCTCGCGTCCCGCCAAGCGCGGCTTGGGTGCCAAGTCGCTCGACGACCTGCGTACCATTCCGTGGATTTTCAGCTGGAGCCAGGCACGCATTAACCTGGCCGCTTGGTACGGCCTGGGCACCGCCTGCGAGCAGCTGGGCGATCTTGACCAGCTCAAGGCTGCCTACCAGGAGTGGCCGTTCTTCCGCACCTTTATCGATAACATCGAGATGTCGATTGCTAAGACCGATCAGCGCATTGCCAAGATGTATCTGCATCTGGGCGACCGCGATGATCTGTCCAAGAAGGTCTTTACCGAGATGCAGCTCACCCGTAAGTGGGTCCTTGCCATCGTCGGTGACGAGTGGCCGCTGCAGCGTCGTCGCGTGCTCGGCTGTGCCGTTCGCGTGCGTAACCCCTACGTCGACGCCCTGTCCATCGCCCAGGTCCGCGCCCTTCGCGAGGTGCGTATGAACCAGGACGAGATGGCCGAGGAGAAGAAGGCCGAGTACATGAGCCTGATTCTTTCGACTGTGACCGGCGTCTCGGCAGGTCTGCAGAACACGGGGTAATCGATAGCCCTGTGGCTCTCACCGGGGCCCTACGGGTTTCCCTCTGAATGCGTCCTCGCACTTGAAGCCCCCTTATCCTGCTCCTTCGGAGCTGCGGATAAGGGGGCTTCGTGCTGCGGAATGCATTCAGAGGGAAACCCGTCGGGCCCCTTCGTCCTCGGTCCTCTGGAATTAAAGCTGAGGAGAAGAATGGCGCGCTTCGCGCATAGCGTGGAGTGCGGCGAGGGCTTCTTGCGTCCTGCGGAGTGTGCCTAAAAGTAAACTTATGGCGGGCCCTGCGATGTCCAGCTTCGGCGGAAGGCCGCTGGGTGAGGGTGGTGCCTGGGGCGACGTGCAAAAAACGGAGTTTTCAGCAGCCAAAGATCGATGCATAAGGCCATAGCCGGCCCTCGCTGCCTTTGTTGATGATTTTGCAAGACAATTGGGCCTTGGCGATGCTCATATATGGCTGGTTTCTCGCCGCATGTTATCCAGATGGGACGAGTCATGAGGACGATCTACCTTTTGAAAGACTTTTGACACCAAAATCTTATCTTGCGATGCTGAATACTCGCAAAAATGCACGCTCCGGAGGGGGCTACCATGTTGCGGTTCGAAACCCAATGCGTCATTCTATGCAGTATATTGACCTATTTATGCAAGATAGCTTACACGCGCATGCCACAGGATTGATGTTTGCCTCGGCGCTGCGTAAGCCACCCTGCCTATAGCTTCTTTGACAGGAGGCCACGGTCCCGTTTGGGATCGCGGCCGTTTTGTTGTGGGTTAAATATGAACGTTGTGTTAACGACTCGGTGGACGGTGGCGTTTTTCGGTGAGCGGCGTATCCTTCCAACGGTTTATCTAGTGTGTCAGTTGAAAGGAAGAGGGCGCTCGTCATTGTTTGAATGTGAACTGCCGTTTGACCACAAGACATTGCATCTGGAGCTCGAGGATAAGAACTTCGCGGGTGTGATGGAAGGTCACCAAAACGAGTTTAAGACTGCAAAATCGCAGGAAGAGCTGGTAGAGGAGTCGCTTGCCAACCCTTATGGATCGCCTTCGCTCGAGGAGCTTTGCGCTGGCAAGAAGGATATTGTCATCATTAGCTCCGACCATACGCGCCCCGTTCCCTCGCGTGTGACGATGCCTATTCTGCTGCATCACATCCACTCCGCTGCGCCTGAGGCGCGCGTTCGCATTCTGGTTGCTACGGGTATGCATCGTCCGTCGACGCACGAGGAACTCGTCAACAAGTATGGCGAGGAGATCGTTGCCAACGAGGAAATTGTCATGCACGTCGCGACCGACGACAGCATGATGGAAAAGATTGGCACCCTGCCTTCTGGTGGCGAGTGCATCATCAACAAGATTGCCGCCGATTGCGATCTACTGCTTGCCGAGGGCTTTATTGAGCCGCACTTCTTTGCCGGTTTTTCTGGCAGCCGCAAGTCCGTGCTGCCCGGCATCGCCAGCTACAAGACCATCATGTACAACCACAACGGCCAGTTTGTGAACGATTCCCATTCGCGCGCCGGCAACCTGTGCCACAACCACGTGAGCGAGGACATGTTTGCCGCTGCCGAGATGGCTCACCTTGCCTTTGTGCTCAACGTGGTGCTCAACGGCAAGCACGAGGTCATCGGCTCCTTTGCCGGCGACATTCACAAGGCGCACGAGGCCGGCTGCGAGTTCGTGAAGAGCCTTGCCGGCGTTGAGCCCGTCGAGTGCGAGATTGCCATCACCACCAACGGTGGCTATCCGCTCGATCAGAACGTCTATCAGGCCGTGAAGGGCATGTGCGCTGCCGAGGCCACACTTCCCGAGGGCGGCGTGATCATCGATGTCGCCGGTTGCGCCGATGGTCACGGTGGCGAGGGCTTCTATCACAACATCGCTGACAACGATCCGGCAGAGTTTGAGCGCGCCTGCATCGACCGTCCTAAGGACGAGACCCTGCCCGACCAGTGGACGAGCCAGATCTTTGCCCGCATCCTGGCGCATCACCCTGTGATCATGGTCACCGACCTGTGCGATCACCAGATGCTCAAGGATATGCATATGACGCCGGTCAACACCCTCGAGGAGGCGCTCAAGCTCGCCTTTGAAATGAAGGGTGCCGATGCCAAGGTGGCCGTCATTCCCGATGGCCTGGGCGTTGTCGTCGCTCAGCACTAGCGCGCGGCCTAAACGAATCGTTTGTAACCGACAAGAAAGATAAGGTTTTATGCTTACCAAACTCCTCTGCGAATTCGGTGCAACGGCCCTCATGATCATCTTTGGCGTGGGCGTACACTGCGATACCGTGCTTAAGGGCACCAAGTATCAGGGCTCCGGCCACATGTTTGCTATCACCACCTGGTCTTTTGGCATCTCGGTCTGCCTGTTTGTCTTTGGCGGCGCCGTGTGCATGAACCCGGCTATGGTGCTTGCCCAGTGCATCGTCGGTCTGGTGCCGTGGAGCAGCTGCATCCCCTTCATGATTGCCGATATGCTCGGCGGCTTTGTGGGCGCCGTAATCGCTTGGTTTATGTATACCGATGAGTTCAAGGCTTCCGAGGGCGTCGTCGACCCCATTGCCCAGCGCAACATCTTCTCGACCAACCCCACCACCGAGGGCACGAACTATGCCCGCAACTTCTTCTGTGAGGCTATCTGCACCTTTGTGTTCATCAGCGCCATCCTTGCTGCCGCTAGCCGCGCCGGCGAGAACGTTCTGATGCTCGCTATCTGCGTCGGCCTGATCGTTTGGGCCGTTGGCATGGGCATGGGTGGCATCACCGGCTTCGCCATGAACCAGGCACGCGACCTTGGTCCTCGCATGGCCTATCAGGTGCTGCCGATCAAGAACAAGGCTGACAACAACTGGAAGTACGGCCTGCTCGTTCCTGGCATCGCGCCGTTTATCGGTGCCGCTCTGGCCGCGCTGTTTGTGCACGGTTTCTTGGGCATGTTCTAGTCCAAGGCCACATAGTTGTCCGCTGGCCGCATGGGGTAACTTCCCAGCGCGTCCTCGGACATGAAAGAACCTCCGCTGCGCACTTCGTGCGGCGGGGGTTCTTTCGTCCTGTGGAATGCGCTGGGAAGTTACCCCATGCGGACAGCTGCGGGGTCTTTGTTGCGTTCGTACAAGCAACCCAACATATTTCTGAATTTGGATGGGAGGGGCTTGTCGCTGTTGGGGGGCGTTGAAGTGCGAGTGACACTTTGGGATGCGCGGGCGCCTTGGGTTGGGGCAATGCTCTGGGATGAGCCTCTTACTTAGGTGAAGAGGGGTTTTATGGCTGATAGGTAGTCTTTGGCTACGTCGGCCTTGTCGGCTTGGAAGTTGTGCCAGGCCCACCATTGGACGGTGGCTACGAAGCTTGAGGCTATGTGGTGGAGGAGAAAGTTGCGATCCATGGTGCTGGCGGGGCCTGCGGGGTCGACAGGGACGGTTTCGGCTGCGCGCGACATGATGGTCTTGCGGAGACAGTCGGCGAAGACGCGCGAGCCGGCTCCGGCTACGAGGGCGCGTACGCCCTGACGACGATCCCAGAGGTTGTTGAGGATATGCTCGACCTGTACGAGCGGGTCATTGAGGGGTGTACCGTCATCGTCGAGGGCATGGGTGCAGATATCGCACACGTACTCAGCGAGCAGGTCATCTTTGCTCTTAAAGAGGCCGTAGAACGTTGCCCGACCTACATGGGCGCGAGCGATGATGTCGCCGACGGTAATCTTGCCGTAGTCCTCCTCGCGCAGGAGCTCGGAGAACGCCGCAACGATGGCAGCGCGGCTTTTTGCCTTGCGGGCATCCATGGCTATGCGTCCGCGTGAACGAGCAGACAGCGGAGCGTGCCGGAGCAACCCTCGTAGGGGCGTTTGCCGGCGCCGTAGCCGACGGCTTCGATGTGGTAGCGTGAGGGCAGTTGGTCGGACGTGCGCAGCGCGGTGACGATGGCGGCGCCCGTTGGCGTCACGAGCTCGCCGGCGACCGGTGCAGGCGTGAGGGCGATATTGCCTGCCTGGCACAGGTTGACGACAGCGGGGACGGGAATGGGCATGAGGCCGTGGGCGCAGCGGATGGTGCCGTGACCTTCGGAGAGCGACTCGACGACAATGTCCTCGATGCCCAGGTCATCGAGGCAGATGGCGACCGAGCAGACGTCGACGATGGAGTCGATGGCGCCCACCTCGTGGAACATGACGGTGTCGGACGTTTTGCCGTGAGCTTTGGCCTCGGCAGCAGCGAGCGCGGTAAAGATGGCGAGGGCACGACGCTTGGCGCCATCGCTTAGCTGTGAGCCGTCGATGATGGCGGTGACGTCCGCCAAAGAGCGGTGGTGATGGTGGTGGGCGTGATGATGGTCCTCGTGGCCATGGCCGTGGGCCTCATGGTCGTGCTCGTGCGTATGCTCGTGGCAGTGCTCGTGTTCGTGTTCGCCATGGTCATGATGGTGGTGCTCATGCTCGTGCGTGTGCTCGGCAGCTGTTTCGTTGCCGAAGAGCCAGGCCATATCGTGATCATGGTTCTCGAGCTCCTCTGCCAACTGAACGTCAAAGTCGCAGGCGTCGATGCCATGCTTGTTTGCACGCGTGACGGCGATCGTAAAGCCGTCGACCGGCAACGTGGCGAGCTGTTCGCGCAGGTGCTCCTCGCTGGCGCCCAGGTCGAGCAGGGCCGCGACGGTCATATCGCCGCTGATGCCCGAGGTGCCGTCGATGATAAGCGTATGCTGATGGTTGGACATGGAATGCTCCTTAACGGGCGCAGGGTGTTCCGGCGCTCAGATGATTGATAAGACTTGCCTGGTAGGCGGCGCCAAAGCCATTGTCGATATTGACGACCGAAACGCCGCTGGCGCAGGAGTTGAGCATGGCGAGCAGCGCGGCTACGCCACCAAAGCTCGCGCCGTAGCCCACGCTGGTGGGAACGGCGATGACCGGACAGCTTACCAGACCGCCGATAACGCTCGCCAGCGCGCCCTCCATGCCGGCAATGGCGATGACCACCTGTGCCTGGGCAAGTTCCTCGGCATGCGCGAGCAGACGGTGCAGGCCGGCGACACCTACGTCGTAGAGGCGGTCGACCTCGTTGCCGTAGAACTCGGCCGTCAACGCGGCTTCTTCGGCGACGGGCAAGTCGCTCGTGCCGGCGCAGGCGACAACGATGCGTCCGTTACCGGTAGGGGAGGGCTTGCCGCCCACGAGGGCGAGCTGGGCGTTCGGGACATATCCCAGGTCGATCCCGTTGTCGAGAAGCTCCGAGGTGCGGGCTGCTTTTTCGGCATCCAGGCGCGTAACCAGGGTGCGCTCCTGACCGGCATCGCGCAGCGCTTTGATAATGGCGGCAATCTGCTCGGCGGTTTTACCGGCGCCGTAGACAACCTCACCGGCCCCCTGGCGCACCCCGCGCGAAAGATCGAGCTGCGCAAAACCCAGATCGGCGGTTGGCGCCGTTTGGATGCGCGTAAGGGCGACTGCCGGGGTGACTGCTCCGTCGGCAACATCGCTCAGTAACTGCTCAAGATCTCGCTTATCCATATATCTTCCCTTCGACGGCGCAAAGTCTAGCACTCAAAGGGTATGTTTCCGAACACTAAGATAAAATTGTTCGGAAACTAGATATAGGGTATTTGATTCTGTTGTTAGATGGATCGGCTAGTCACGCAGGATGATGTCCATGGCGAGCATCAGGTTGCGCTCGTCGATGGCAAACGGAGCGGCCTCGCGCGTCTTGGGCTTGGCGCAAAATGCGATGCCCGTGCCCGCGGCCTGAATCATGGGGATGTCGTTGGCACCGTCGCCGATCGCCACGGTATGGGCCATATCGACACCGCACTCAACCGCCCAATCCAGCAGCTGGATGAGCTTGGATTCCTTGGTCACAATGTCTGCCGCCAGCTTGCCCGTGAGCTTGCCGTCTACGACCTCCAGGCGGTTGGCCAGGCAAAAATCGATGCCCGCGGCAGCTACGATCTTGTCGGCGACCTCGTGGAAGCCGCCGCTTACCACGCCGACCTTCCAGCCCTTGCTGTGCGCCGAGCGCACAAGCTCCAGTGCGCCGGGGGTAAACGTCACGCGCTCAAAGGTGCGCTCGAAAACGCTCTCGTCCAGGCCGGCAAGCAGCCCCACGCGCTCCTCGAGCGCCTGCTTAAAGTCGAGCTCGCCGCGCATGGCGCGTTCGGTGATCCGCGCAACTTGCCCGCCCACGCCTGCTTCCTCGCCCAACAGGTCGATGACCTCCTGGTTGATGAGCGTGGAATCGATATCCATAACGATGAGGCGTGCAGTCATGGTGGGCCTTTCCGAGTGCGGTTGTATTGTAGGCACATTGTCGCACGCGGCGCGCCTTGGCGACGGCCAGGCCGCGTCAATTGTTTCGTCTCCGTCAAGTCTTTGAGCGGGAGCCACTTTTTCGCGGTACATCGGCGCGGGTGCGATAAGATAGAACGCCATGTCCGGCTGCGCGGTTTACGCAGGCTGGGCAAATCTGTACGACGCCGCCCGGAACGACACGGGGCGGCACAGATCCATAAAGGAGGATCACTGGTATGAGCCAGACCCGTCCCATCGACGAGCATTCCATGCACACCCGTACCTGCGGCGAGCTTCGCCGCGAGAACGTGGGCGAAGAGGTCACCCTCACCGGTTGGGTGAGCCGTCGCCGCGACCACGGCGGCCTTATCTTCTGCGACCTTCGCGACCGCGAGGGCATCACGCAGCTCACCTTCGACCCCGAGCACTCCGATGGCGATGCCTTTAAGATCGCCGAGACCATGCGTCCCGAGTGGCCCATCAAGATTCACGGCGTCGTGCGCGCCCGTGGCGAGGAGACCACCAACGCCAAGCTCGCGACCGGCGAGATCGAGGTCCTGACCGACCACGCCGAGGTGCTCAACACCTCCGTCACCCCGCCGTTCCAGATCGAGGACGGCATCGAGACCAGCGAGGACACCCGTCTGCGCTATCGCTATCTGGACCTCCGTCGTCCCGAGATGATGGCCAACCTCAAGCTGCGCTCCGACTTCACCTTTGCCATTCGCGAGGCGCTTCACAACCGTGAGTTCATGGAGGTCGAGACGCCCTCCCTGTTCAAGTCTACGCCCGAGGGCGCCCGCGACTTCATCGTTCCCAGCCGTATTCAGCCGGGTAACTTCTACGCCCTGCCGCAGTCCCCGCAGCTCCTAAAGCAGCTGCTCATGGTCGGTGGCGTCGAGCGCTACTACCAGGTTGCCAAGTGCTTCCGCGACGAGGACTTGCGTGCCGACCGTCAGCCCGAGTTCACCCAGGTCGATATCGAGATGTCCTTCGTGGACCAGAACGACGTCATGAGCGCACTCGAAGAGGTCTTGGCCGACGCCTTCGGTCGCATGGGTGTCGAGATGCCCACGCCGCTGCGTCGCATGGACTACTGGGAGGCCATGGACACCTATGGCTCCGACAAGCCCGATACCCGCTATGGCATGCATCTGGTCGATCTGACCGACATCTTTGCCAACTCCAAGTTCAAGGTCTTTGCGACTGCCGCAAACGAGGAGGGCTCTGTCGTCAAGGCCATCAACGCCAAGGGCGCCGGTGCCTGGGCACGTGCCAAGATCGATAAGCTCGCCGGCGTGGCCTCCACGTTTGGCGCCAAGGGTCTGGCCTGGATCGCTTTCCGCGAGGACGGCTCCATCAACAGCCCCATCGTCAAGTTCTTCTCGGACGAGGAGATGGCGGCTCTGCGCGAGCGCATGAACGTCGAGCCCGGCGACCTCGTGATGTTCGCCGCCGGCCCGCGCCTGCTCTCTGACGAGATCCTGGGCGGCATGCGCTCTCACATGGCCAACGCACTCGAGATCAAACGCGAGGGGCACGACTTCCTGTGGGTCGTCAACTTCCCGCTGTTCCACTGGGATGAGGACCGCAAGGCCTATGCAGCCGAGCACCAGCCGTTCACTCTGCCGACCGAGACCGACATCGCCAAGATCGAGGCCGACCCGTTGGCTGCCGGTTCCTGCACCTACGACTTTGTCATGGACGGTTTTGAGGCCGGCGGCGGTGGCATGCGCATCCATAACGCCGAGATGCAGATGTCCATGCTCAAGCTCCTGGGCTTTACCGAGGAGCGCGCCGAGTCGCAGTTTGGCTTCCTCATGGAGGCGCTCAAGTTTGGTGCGCCCCCGATGGGCGGTTTTGCCCTGGGTCTGGACCGCGTGTGCATGCTGCTTACCGGCTCCGATTCCATCCGCGACGTCATGGCGTTCCCCAAGACGGCCAGCGGCTCCGACCTCATGTCGGGCGCCCCGAGTGCCGTTTCCGGCGCCCAGCTCAAGGACGTCAGCCTGCGCTTGATGTAGGCGAGCGGCTACATATTGTCTCTAACGAGGGAAGGACGCGTGCCTTCCCTCGTTTTTTATGCGCGGGCGTTGCGAGGGCATAGGGTGACCGGACGTCGCGGAAAGTGCGTCCCGGAATCTGCGTCCAGAATGGGCCGCGCTTTCCCAAAGGGGGTCCTCTGGGAAAGCGCGGCCCAGAATTCGGCAAAATAATGGGGCACAGTTTCCGGTTGAGCCTTCTGGCGGAAACTGTGTCCCATCGTTGACACTCGAAGTGGGATGTGGTTTCCGTCCCGCTCTCGACAAGCATCTAACGCTACAATAACTACCACGTGGCTGGGTCTGGCCGGCCAAATGTGCGATGCTGCGGGAGGGGACATGGTCGAGTTTACAAAGACGATTAAAGATCCGTTGGGACTACATGCCCGCCCGGTTGCGCTTCTCTATGACATTATCGCCAAGCATCGTAGTGACGTGTCGGTCAGCATCGGCGATCGCCACACGGATGGCCGCGATATCATGGGACTCATGGCCCTCTATGGTGAGTGCGGCGAGAGCGTTGTCTTTCGTGTTTCGGGCGCGGATGAGGCCTCGTGCGTCACGTCGATCAGAAACCTCTCGCTCTAAGCGTAACAATGTGAAAAAGGGAGAGTCCCCTCTGTTGCATACATTGGTATGACAAGGCACCGCAAAGAGACCGTCTTTGCGGTGCCTTTGTTTAATAAGGGAAACTTTTTCGAAAACTGAATAGAGATTCTTTCCAAAAAGTTAACCGCGTGTTAGTTTACTAGTTCGAACATAGACGCGGTTAACTTTTATCGCGTCGATGTTGAGGACGAACCGATGTTAGGAGCTCACTCATGTCTTGCGGACCGCAGATGCCGGCCATGCCGCTTTCGATGGTAAAAGCGGGCGAAACCGTGCACGTTTCTCGTGTAAAGGGCGATGAGGACATAAAGCACCGTCTCAAGGACCTCGGCTTTATCGAGGGCAGCGAGATCCACGTGGTGAGCTCGAGTGGCGCCAATATCATCGTCACGGTGCTGGGCTCACGCTTTGGCATCGATTCCAAGGTTGCCATGCACATCATGACCGTCGGTTAATCTGCAGCATTTCATAAAAACCGAAAGGGGGATAAGAGGATGAAGACGTTGGGTGACGTTAAGGTGGGCGAGAGCTCTACCATCGTCAAGCTTCACGGTGAGGGCGCACTTCGCCGCCACCTTATGGACCTGGGGCTCATCAAGGGCACTTCGTTCAAGGTCGTGAGGGTTGCACCGCTCGGTGATCCGGTCGAGATCAACGTGCGCGGCTACGAGCTTTCCATCCGCAAGGAGGAGGCGGCCGTCGTCGAGGTCCAGTAAGGGCCCACGACGTAAATTTCTGCAGATAAAGTTAGATTTTTCTAACTTAATGCAGCATCTTTGAAGCACATCATCCAGCCCGCGCGGAGAAAGCAGCGCGGGCGCACAAGGAAGAAGGATTGAATGGCGGATTCTCAGATCCATGTCGCGCTGGCGGGTAACCCCAACTGCGGCAAGACCACGCTTTTCAACCTGATCACCGGCGCCAACGGCTACGTTGGCAACTGGCCCGGCGTCACGGTTGAGAAAAAGGAGGCCAAGCTCCTAAGCGACAAGAACGTTACCATCACGGACCTCCCCGGCATCTACTCGCTTTCCCCCTACAGCCCCGAGGAGCAATGCTCGCGCGATTACCTCATGAGCGGCGAGCCCGATGTCGTCGTTCAGGTGGTCGACGCCACCAACCTCGAGCGCAACCTGTACCTGGCGCTTCAGGTTATCGAGACCGGCCTGCCCGTGGTCGTCGCCCTCAACATGGCCGACTTGGTCGAGAAGAACGGCGACAAGATCGACACGGACAAGCTCTCCAAGAAGCTCGGCTGTCCGGTCATGATGATTTCGGCCCTTAAGAACAAGGGTATTAAGGAGCTGTTCGAGCAGGTTAAGAAGTCCGCTGCTTCCAAGGGCCAGGTGCCGGAGCACAAGTTCGATTCCTCCATCGAGGACGTTCTGGACCACATCGAAAACAACCTGCCGGCGAGCGTTCCCGCCAACAAGCGTCGCTACTACGCCGTCAAGCTGTTCGAGCGTGATGCGGACGCCTGCAAGCTCATCAACCTCACCAAGGAGAAGGCCTCTCGCGTGGAAGAGCTGGTCGCCCAGTGCGAGCAGGACTGCGATGACGACGCCGAGTCCATCATCACCGGTGAGCGCTATGGCGTCATCGCGCATATCATCGACGAGTGCCTCACCAAGGCTCCGGCCAAGATGGGCACCTCCGAGAAGATCGACCGTGTGGTTACCAACCGTATCCTGGGCCTGCCGATCTTTGTGGTCATCATGTTCTGCGTGTACTACATCGCCGTTTCCACCTTAGGTGGCACGGTGACCGACTTCACCAACGACCAGCTCTTTGGCACCGACGGCTGGTACGTGCTCGGCCAGGGTCGCGACGCCTACGACGCAGCTGTCGAGGCTGCGGGCGACGACGCCGACTCGGTTGACCCGGCGCAGTACGGCCCCTATGTCCCGGGTATCACCACCGTGGTGCACGATGCCCTTGTGGCGGGTGGCACCGAAGACGGCGGCCTGGTCGATTCGCTGGTTTGTGACGGCATCGTCGGCGGTTTGGGCGCTATCTTCGGCTTCGTCCCGCAGATGTTCCTGCTCTTTGTGATGCTGTCCTTCCTGGAGGACTGCGGCTATATGGCCCGCGTCGCCTTCATCATGGACCGCGTGTTCCGCCGCTTTGGCCTGTCCGGTAAGTCGTTCATCCCCATGCTCGTGTCCTCGGGCTGCGGCGTCCCCGGCGTCATGGCCACCAAGACCATCGAGAACGAGAAGGACCGCCGCATGACGGTCATGACCACCACGTTTATTCCCTGTGGCGCCAAGCTGCCGATCATCGCCCTGCTCATGGGTTCCATCATCGGCGATTCTTCCACCACCGCGGCGTGGATCAGCCCGCTCTTCTACTTCCTGGGCGTCTTCGCCGTCATCGCCTCGGGCCTTATGCTCAAGAAGACCAAGCTCTTCGCCGGCCGCCCGACGCCGTTCGTTATGGAGCTTCCTGCCTACCACTTCCCGGCGATTCGCTCTTGGGCACTGCACGTGTGGGAGCGCTGCTGGGCCTTTATCAAGAAGGCCGGCACGGTCATCTTCGCATCCACCGTCGTTGTTTGGTTCCTCTCCAACTTTGGAAGCTACAACGGTTCCTTTGGCTTCCTGCCTGCAATGGACGGCATCCCCGAGGAGTTCATGGACTACTCCGTGCTTGCCATGCTCGGTAACCTGGTCGCTTGGATCTTCGCTCCGCTCGGCTTTAGCACCTGGCAGGCAACTGCGCTGACCGTCTCGGGCCTTGTGGCTAAGGAGAACGTCGTCGCCACCGCCGGCTCGCTGCTGTCCGTGGCTGACGCCGCCGAGACCGACCCGAGCCTGTGGACTGCGTTTGCCGGTATGTTCCCCACCATGGGCGCTTGCGTTGCCTTTGGCGCGTTCAACCTGCTGTGCGCTCCGTGTTTTGCCGCCATGGGCACCATCCGCAACCAGATGGACTCCGGCAAGTGGACCGCGATTGCCATCGGTTACGAGTGCGCCTTCGCTTGGGTGATCGGCCTGTTCATCAACCAGTTCTACAACCTGTTTGTGTTGGGACAGTTTGGTATCTGGACGATTGTGGCCATCGTTCTGCTGGTTGCGATGCTCTTCCAGATCTTTCGCCCTATCCCTGCGCATGCATGGACCGACGAGGACGAGACCAACACTGCTTCCGCCGCAGTTTCCGCTTAAGTCCGAATAAGGATTGGCCCCTTTCCACGAGCCCGGGTGTCCCAGCGACACTCGGGCTTTTTGGCGGTGGGGGAGATGTGGCGTTTCCGCAGATAAAACCGACCAAAATAAACCTGTCCCTTTTTGGTAGGTGGAAAATAGGGTAAAGTAAGTGATGGTTAACTAGAGGAGGCTTGCTATGGCACCTATCGATATTGTTGTTCTGGCTGTTATCGGTATTGCGTTTGTCGCGGTATGCGTGCGCATCTACCGCAAGGGCACCTGCGCCGACTGTGCTCAGGGTGGCGTTTGCACAGGACATTGCTCCAACAAAAAGACGTGCGCCGCACTTAAGGGCGTGGACAAAATCGCCGAAGACCTGGGCCGCGGTATTCATTAGTCGAACGGCGCTTGGGCATGTATGACTGCGGATATGGCAGCTGCTGATACGATAGGTACATCAGCAACTGCCGCCGAGCGGCTTAAACGAAAGGAAGCCTGTATGGAGTCCTGTGCCTACCCGATGCTCTTTAGCCCGATCAAGGTCGGTACGACCGAGGTCAAGAACCGCGTCTTTATGCCGCCGGTATCTACCAACCTAGCCGATCACGGCTATGTGACCGACGACTTGGTCGATCATTACCGTGCCCGTGCCAAGGGCGGCGTGGGCCTCATCATTACCGAGGTCGTGACGGTTGAGCCCACCTATACCTATCTGCCGGGTGACATGTGCTGCTACGACGACACGTTTATCCCCGGCTGGGAAAAGCTCGCCGCGGCCGTCCACGAGTATGGCTGCAAGATCATGCCGCAGCTCTTCCACCCCGCCTACATGGCCTTTAACATTCCGGGCACGCCGCGCCTGATCGCTCCGTCCTTTGTGGGCCCGTCCTATGCCCGCGAGGCACCGCGTCCTATCACGGTCGATGAGATTCACGAGCTCACGCATCAGTTTGGCGACGCTGCCGTACGTATGCAGAGGGCCGGTGTCGATGGCGTCGAGGTCCATGCGGCACATGCCCACGGCATGCTCGGCGGCTTTTTGACTCCGCTCTACAACAAGCGTACCGACGAGTACGGCGGCTCGCTCGACGCCCGTATGCGCTTCTTGCTCGAGGTCATCGCCGAGATTCGCGAGCGCTGCGGCAAGGACTTTATCATCGACGTCCGCATTTCGGGCGATGAGTACACCGATGGCGGCCTGACCCTCAACGACATGATCTACGTCTCGCGTCGCCTGGAAAAGGCCGGCGTCGACATGATTCACGTGTCGGGCGGCACCACCATCAAGCGTGGCTCCGCGATTCCCGCCGCCGGTACCCAGCAGGCCTCGCACGCCGCCTGCTCGCGCGAGATTAAAAAGCACGTCAACATTCCCGTCGCCACCGTCGGACGCATTAACGAGGCCTGGATCGCCGAGGAGCTGATCGAGGACGGCGCTGCCGACATCTGTATGATGGGCCGCGCCAATCTGTGCGATGCCGAGTTCTGCAACAAGGCAGCCGCTGGCAACGCCGACGAGATCCGTCCCTGCATCGGTTGCCTGCGTTGCCTGAACGGCATTATGTTTGGCAAGCGCATCTCCTGCACCGTCAACCCGGACGTGGAGCGCGACGAGGCTGGCTACGAGCCTGCCGCCGAGGCCAAGAACGTACTGGTTGTGGGCGCCGGTCCCGCGGGTATGGAGGCAGCCTACATTGCCGCCAAACGCGGTCATAACGTGGTGCTCGTGGATAAGCAGGACGAGCCGGGCGGCGAGATGCGCATCGCAGCCGTTCCGCCGGCAAAGCAGGAACTCACCCGCGTGATCAAGTATCAGTACCGTCGCCTGGCCGAGGCCGGCGTAAAGTGCGTCTTTGGCACCGAGCTTACTGCTGAGGACATTCAGCGTGACTACACCGACTACGAGGTCGTCCTGGCCTATGGCGCCGAGCCTATCGCCCCGGCCTTCATGCAGGGCTTTAAGCAGGTTATGACGGCTGACGACCTGCTGGGCGGCAAGGCTTTCCCGGGCAAGAAGATCGTCATCGTGGGTGGCGGCACCGTTGGCTGCGAGACGGCCGATTATCTGGCCCCATTGGTCAACGACCTGTCGCCGGCCAACCGCGACGTCACCGTCATCGAGATGACCAAGACGCTCGCCGCCAACGAGGGTGGTGCCGGTCGCGCGGTGCTCATCACGCGCATGCTCTCAAAGGGCGTTCACGTGCTGACCGAGGCCAAGGTGACCGAGATTACCGAGGACACTATCAGCTACGAGAAGGACGGCGAGGTCCACACCATCGCCGGTGCCGATACGCTGGTGCTTGCTATGGGCTATCGTCCCAATACCAAGCTGGCCGACGACCTGGCGGCAGCCGGCGTTACCACTCACGTGCTGGGCGATGCCAACAAGTGCGGCAACATTCGCGACGCCATCGGCGATGGCTACAAGGTCGCCTGCGAGCTCTAGTTAACCCCTTGTTGCATGGGGACAGGTTGCTTTGCACCAACTTGGTGCATGTGAACCTGACCCCATTGCACCATTTGATAAAACGCAAGCGGCGGCCGTCCCGTGTTTGGGCGGCCGCCGCTTGCGTTTTATCAAAGAAAGATCATTGCCGAGCCTTAAATGCCTTTTGTCTGCGTGCCTTCCACAATCATGTTGCGGTTGTAGGCCAGGTGCAGATACATCGCATCGTGAGCGGCGGTGGGGTTGTGCGCCTCGATGGCGTCGGCCGCACCGTGGTGCGTGTGGATGGTCTCCTCGACGAGCTTTTTTGCCCGTTACGTCGATAAAAAGGGGAACAGACGCCTTGAACACACCCATCAGACGGGTAACGACGAGGTTGCCGCCATCCCAGGGCGGCTTCATGGAGTAGCGCCCGTACGCATCGAATTTATCCTCTCATAGATGTGCGGCACCAAGAGCCCCGAGTTCATACGAGCTCGGGGCTCTTTTCGTTTGGATTGCAGACGTATTGACAGACGAAAACAGTCTGCGTCCGGTATTGAGCCATACGAAAGCGAAATTATGCGTCTTAATTCCGTACGCAAATCAAGACGAAAACCGTTTGCGTCTCGGATAAATCAGTACGCAAACGGTTTTCGTCTTATATCTTGAAGGCCTACAGGCGAAACGATTCGGCAACGGTGGAGGTCGACCGGTTTGAGTATGGCAGGCTGACGCTCGAAGGCAGCAACGTAACGTTCGACGCGCTCACGTCGGCTCGCCAGGACTTGAGTTTTCACACGCTCGAGCATAAGTGTGTTGAACATCTCGGCATTTCTGAGCTAACGCCGGATATTATGCGCACGCTTCGCTTGCTCGGCAAAGATGGCTATACCAACGCTGCGGCGATTTTGGCGGATAAGAATGATTTTCCGGGCATCGACTGCGTCCGTTTTGGTGATACCGAGGATGTGATCTTGGATCGCGAGGCGGCGACAAATATATCCGCAATTGAGCAGGTGGACAGGGCGGTGGCTATGTTTGCACGCTACTACCGTTATGAGCGTATCGAAGGGATGGAGCGCGTCCAAACCGATCGAATTCCTCTCGAGGCGTTTTGCGAAGCTGTCGCAAACGCTTTGGTGAATCGGACGTGGGACGTTCGAGCTATAGCAACCCGCATAGCGCGCCTTGATTATCAACCGTCCGTATTTCACAGCAACTTATAACAGGCTCGGGGTGCCAATTTGGGGTGCAGTAGTGCTGCGCCACGAAAAGGGCCTATCTACTACGTTTAAGCCGCAGGGGTCAACCATAGTCGGCTTTTTCGAAAATCGACAAGCTGCCTACCTGCGGTTTTGTTTCCACGGTTTTTGGTATGGCCGAGGCTATCCGTGTTAACGTAGTAGATGGGCCACTTTTGTGGCAAGGGGCCGATCTGCGGGCTAGGGTAGCTAAAAGAGCCCCGTCCCAAAAAGACTGATTGGGAGCTGGGGCGTGTCGATGCGATAGTATTGCATGGTGGTATTCGACTAACCGAGGGTTTATCCGAGGGCTTTATGGAACAGCACCAGCATAATCAAAGCTTGCAAGATCAGGCATACAATGCACTGCGCTCCAAGATCATCTATGCCGAGCTCAAGCCCGGCACGCGCCTTTCGGCGATTGGTCTGGAAAAGGAGACGGGAATCGGGCGTACGCCCATTCGCGAGTCCTTTGTGCGCCTGCGTGAGCAGGAGCTGGTGGAAACGCGTCCCAAAAGCGGCACCTACGTCTCTAAGATCAGCATGGAGCGCGCCGAGAACGCCTGTTTCTTGCGCGAGAAACTCGAGCGAAGCGTGCTTATTAAATGCTGCTCGGTCGCCTCGCCCGAGCAAAAGCATCGGCTCGATCAGATTCTTGCCGAGTCCGAGTCGCTCGACCATGGCGAAACGCGTCGTTTCTTTGACCTGGACAACCTGTTCCATGAGACGTGTTTTGAGATTGCCGGCCGTCACATGTTGTGGGATTGGATGAAGAGCGTCAATACGCATTTTGAGCGATACAACTGGTTGCGTATGGTGTCGCAGGATCTAGATTGGGAGCCGATTCGTCGGCAGCATCGCCGGATTCTCGAGGCCATTAAGAGGGGCGATACCGACGCGGCGAGCTATCTGGCCGAGACACACCTGCACCTGATGCCCGAAGAGCAAGGTCCGGTTATCGCCTTACATCCCGATTATTTTGAGCTGTCCAAAGACTCGGCTATCTAGCCCATTATCGCATCTGCTCGAGACGCAAAAACGATGCTGTTCACCTACAGCGTTTTGCAACCGAGATTTTTAAAAAATGCCTAAAATGGCTCAGACTGCCGACAATGGGGAAACGGGGTGCGCTATGGCGCAGATGAGAATCAAGGACATTGCCGTCGAGGCGGGTGTGAGCCCGGCCACGGTCTCGCGCTATCTCAATAACCGCCCCGGGCAAATGACCGAGGAAACCCGTGCTCGCATTGCGGAGGTTATCGAGCGTACCGGCTATCGCCCACGTGCCGCCGCGCGCAATCTGCGCAGCTCGCGTACCAACCTCATCGGCGTGATCTTGGCCGACATCGCCAACCCGTTCTCTAGCGCCATGCTCGAGGGCCTTTCCGCCAGCGCCGCCGCGCGCGGCTGCTCGCTCATGACAGCCATTAGCGGCAACGATCCCGCCAAGGAGGCCGAGTCGCTCACCAGGCTTATCGACGCTGGCGTGGACGGCCTGGTCGTCAATACCTGCGGTGGTAACGACGAGGCGATCGTCGCGGCAGCGGGACGCCTGCCCGTTGTGCTGCTCGACCGCGACGTTGCCGACGGCGGTGTCGATCTGGTGACATCTAACAACCGTGAGCTGGTCGCCGGCTTGGTAGACGCCTTGACCGCCGCTGGCAGCGAGTGCCTGTGCCTGCTCACCGAAGCAAGCGACGACAGCCCCGTCCGTCGCGAGCGCGCCGAGGCCTTTACCGACGAGCTTTCGCGCCGCGGCCTTGCCGGCGAGGTCGTCACCTTGGCCGATGGCGGTGCCACGGGCGTCGGCCGCCTGGACGAGACCATCCGCGGCTATGCAGGAAAAAAGCTCGGCCTCATTGCCGTCAACGGCCTGGTTTTCCTGAGCCTGACCGAGGCGCTGGCGCAGCTTGGTCCCTCGCTGCCGGCGGGGCTCAAGATCGCGACGTTTGACGACTGTCCCTGGAACCATGTGCTCTTTGGCGGAGTCACCACGGCCGCGCAGGACACCCTCACCATCGCCGAGCGCGTGGTCGATCGCCTCTCCGAGCGTATCGACGTTGTTACCACCACCGTGGGCGATGCCGCAAAGCTGGCGCCTAAACGCATCGAGGTTCCCGGCCACATCGAACACCGCGCTTCGACCTCGCGCTAGCCGCTCGTTCGTAACTGCCTGTTCGCGCACGTTTTTTGGGCGCTTGATACGCTTTAACCCTGCGGAAACATTTTTCTGCGATAGTATCTGCGATATAGACCAGTCGAAACCCGCCCGAAAGAAAGGGGAGCGACATGAACCAGCAGAACATCGATTACGTACTCCGTTCCGTAGAGCAGCGTGACATCCGCTTTGTGCGTCTGTGGTTTGTCGACATTCTCGGCCGCCTCAAGAACTTTGCCATTAGTCCCGAAGACCTCGAGGTCGCTTTTGAGGAGGGTATTGGCTTTGACGGCTCCGCCATCGAGGGCTTTGCCACGCCCGAGGAAGCCGACATGCTCGCGTTCCCTGACGCCTCGACCTTCCAGATCCTGCCGTGGCGCCCGAGCCATAACGGCGTCGCCCGCGTGTTCTGCGATGTGTGCACTCCCGATCGCAAGCCGTTTGCCGGCGACCCGCGCGACGCCCTGCGCCGCATGTTCTATAAGGCCGAGAAGGCCGGCTACCTGCTCAACGTGGGTGCCGAGCTGGAGTATTACTACTTCCCCGACGAGCACACCCCCGAGCCACTCGACAACGTGGGCTACTTCGACCTTTCGGTGAGCGATGCCGCTCGCGACCTGCGCCGCAATACGGTGCTCACGCTCGAGAAGATGTCCGTGCCCGTGGAGTACACCTTCCACGCCGCCGGCCGCTCGCAGCACGGCATGAGCTTGCGTCACGCCGAGGCCCTGAGCATGTCCGACGCCATCACCACGGCCAAACTCATCATTAAGCAGCAGGCCTACGAGAGCGGTTGCCACGCCTCCTTTATGCCCAAGCCGCTGGCGGGCGAGGACGGCAGCGCCATGTTTTTGCATCAGTCGCTGTTCGACCACGACGGCAACAACGTCTTTTGGGGCGAGGACGACGAGAAGTACCACCTCTCCGATATCGCCAAGCACTATATGGCCGGCATTCTGGCACACGCGCGCGAGATCAGCGCCATCACCAACCCCACGGTCAACTCGTACAAGCGCATCACCACGGGCGGCGACTCCGTGCCACAGTACGCTACGTGGGGCCTGCGCAACCGCGCGAGCATGGTCCGCATCCCGGTCTACAAGCCCGGCAAGCAGCTGTCCACGCGCATCGAGCTTCGCAGCCCCGATCCCATGGCCAATCCGTACCTGGTCAACGCCGTCACGCTGGCGGCTGGTCTGGACGGCATCGAGCGCAAGCTGGAACTCCCGCCCGAGGCAACGGCCGAGACGCTCAAGCTTACCGACCGTCAGATGGTCGAGGCCGGCTATACGCCGCTGCCGCGCTCGCTCAAAGAGGCGCTCGACGTGTTTGAGGACTCGCAGTTTATGAAGGATGCCCTCGGCGAGCACATCCACAGCTTCTTCCTCAAAAAGAAGCGCGACGAGTGGCATAAGTTTGAGTCCACGATTACCGAGTGGGAGATCAAGCATTATCTGGCGAACTCCTAATCGCGCTGGTTCGTTCCAGTACGATTGAGCTCATTTCCTTGGAGGTCGATATGTCCGAAAAGAGTGCCCTGTTCATGGCGCGCACGACGCGCTTCCACGAGTTTGCCCGCAGCTTGACGACCACCCTGGGTGTCGAGGTGAGCCTGGCAACCCCCGATTCGCCGACTGCGGCGCACGACTTTGACCTGCTGATCCTCGATTCCGATGGCATCCGCAGCGACCGCATCGATCAGATTGCCAAATGGCTCGACGACCGCGGCGGCGTTCCCATGTTGGTAATCGTCGACGACGAGGCGCTCGGCACCCTGCGCCTGCCCAATCACGCGCATGCCGACTTTGTATGCCCCACGGCGACGCCCAACGAGCTTAAGGCTCGTGCGCAGCGCCTGATGGGCGAGGAGGAGACCGTCGCCGCCGACGATGTGCTCAACATCGATAACCTCGAGATTAACCTGGCTACCTACCAGGTGACACTCGACGACGAGCCCATCGACCTGACGCTGATGGAGTACTCGCTGCTGAGCTTTTTGGCGACGCACCCCAACCGCGCCTACAGCCGCGAAGTGCTGCTGCACCGCGTGTGGGGCTTTGAGTACTGCGGCGGCACGCGCACCGTCGACGTGCACATTCGACGCATCCGCTCTAAGGTGGGCCCGCAGATCGCGGCGCACATTACCACCGTCCGCGGCGTGGGCTATCTGTTTAAGGACTAGCTTTTCACCGCAAAGGGGGCAGGCGCCTTCGTGGTGGTTTTGCCGCATGCGTGGATCCCTTTCGAGTTTGCAGCAGAACTTAAGCATTCCTTAAAGATTGCGTTCTCATACACGTTCGCCCGCATATTGGGGTACAACTCAACGTGAACAATGATGGCCCGCCACATGTTTGGCGGGCCTTTGGTTATTAGACGAAAGGATCGCAGTCATGAGCGAGAACGATTCCCAGCGTCCCCAGGATGCGGGCAACGCTGGCGAGACCCAGCAGCAGCCGCGCGTGCAGGTGGAGTCGACGCCTGCCGACGGCAACATTCCCTACGTGCAGGCCTACGACACACGGACCGGCCAGCCGCTGGGCGGTCAGCAGGTTGTAAACAAGCACACGGTGGTCAAGACCAAGACCAAAAAGCTGCCGATCTTTATTACGGCGCTCGCCGGCTGCGCCTGCGGCGCCCTGCTGGTCATCGCGCTCATTATGAGTGGCACGCTCAACATTGGCGGCGGAAAGAATGTCGTGACGGCGGGTGCCTCGGGTTCATCGACGCAAAAGATTACGATTGACTCCGAGGACACCACGCTTGCCGAGGCCGTTTCTGCCAAGGCCCTGCCCTCCGTCGTTTCCATCACCGCCACTTCGAGCGGTAGCCAGAATGGCTCGCTTTCGCAGTCTGCCGACGAGTCGGATGGTTCGGGCAGCGTCGGTTCGGGCGTGGTGCTCGATACCGAGGGCCACATCCTCACCAACAACCATGTGGTCGATGGTTACGATCAGTACGTGGTTACCATGGACGACGGTACCACCTACGAGGCCGAGTTCGTGGGCAACGACGCCTCGAGCGACCTGGCCGTCATCAAGCTCAAGGATGCTGACGCCTCCAAGCTCACGCCGATCGAGATTGGTGATTCCTCCAAGCTCAACGTGGGCGAGTGGGTCATGGCGATCGGCTCGCCGTTCGGCAACGAGCAATCTGTCTCCACGGGCATTGTGTCGGCGCTGTATCGCTCCACGGCCATGAGTTCTACCAGCGGCAACACCATCTACGCCAACATGATTCAGACCGATGCCGCCATCAACCCGGGCAACTCCGGCGGCGCGCTCGTTAACGACAATGGCGAACTCGTGGGTATTAACTCTCTTATCGAGAGCTACTCGGGCTCCAGCTCGGGCGTGGGCTTTGCCATTCCGGTCAACTATGCCAAGAACATCGCCGACCAGATCATCGACGGCAAGACGCCGGTTCACCCGTACCTGGGCGCTACGCTTTCGAGCGTCAACGCGCTCAACGCCCGCACTAACAATCTCGGCACCGATAGCGGCGCGTATGTGGCAAGTGTCGTCGAGGACGGTCCTGCCGCCAAGGCTGGCATCCAAGAGGGCGATGTCATCACCAAGCTGGGTGACGATGAGATTACGAGCGCCGATGGCCTGATTATCGCGCTGCGCAGCCACGAGGTGGGCGAGAAGGTCGAGATCACGCTCGTGCGCGGCAAGGAAGAGAAAAAGGTCACGGTCGAGCTGGGCTCCGACGAGGAGCTGCAGAACCAGCAGCAGAACGACAGCGCGACCGACACCGGCAACGGCGGCATTACCGACGAGCAACTGCGCCAGTACCTGGAAGAACTGCTGGGCCAACAGGGTCAGGGGCAAGGCTACGGTCAGGGTTTCTAACGAGCTGTATCGCACATATCGAAGCCAGAGGGGCTGTTCCGCCAGCGCGGGACAGCCCCTCTTTTCCTATTGATCCGTTGGGGGCGGAGGAAAACGGATCATTTAGAAATGGCAAGGGCATGGTTCGGAAGGGCTTGGACAGTTAGTTCAGATTTGTATAAAACGGGTGCGGTCTGAGGCGTGTTTTGAGCGGTTTTGAAATGAAAGACGGGCCGAGATGGGTGTCTCGAAGACGGAAGCAAACCTAATTCGCCGTTCAGAACGATTGATTGGGGTGAAAAGCCGATATTTCAGCTCGATTCGGCGCGCGTAATTATACAAATCTGAACTAACTGTCCAACCCCGGTCCGGTCGCTGCCAATTCGGTGCGGTTTGAGACCGCTATTCGGCCCCATTGCGACCGGTGGTACTCTAGTATCCGTTTGAAATCGAGCGAAGGAGTGCCGCTATGGAGCAATCGAGCCTGTTTGGTGACGGCGTGGACATCGATACCGAAACGCCAGCGAGCACGGATACCGCCGCGCCGGCCGATGACCGTGCCCAGGCGGCAGCGCGCGCGGCTGAGTTGCGCCACGAGCTCGACTACCACGCCTACCGCTACTACATGCTCGATGCGCCCGAGATCACGGACGCTGCCTTTGACAAAATGATCGTTGAGCTGCAGGAAATCGAGGCTACCTACCCCGACCTGGTGACGCCCGACAGCTATACCCAGCGCGTGGGCGGCTACGTGAGCGAGCAGTTTACGCCGGTCAAGCACATGGCGCGCATGTATTCCATGGACGATGCCATGGATCTGGACGAGCTCGACGCTTGGCTCCAGCGCACCGAGGATGCGCTCGGCGCCGGTAGCGTTGCCTATACCTGTGAGCTCAAGATTGACGGTCTGGGCGTCGCGCTTACCTACCAAAACGGCACCTTTGTGCGCGCCGCCACGCGCGGCGACGGCACCACGGGCGAGGACGTGTCGCTCAATGTCCGTACCATCAAGGATGTGCCCATGCACCTGTCCGAGCCGGCGCTCGCTCACATGGGCGCCGACCGCGAGCGTACCATCGAAGTGCGCGGCGAGGTGTACATGCCCAAGGGCAGCTTTGTTCGCCTGAATGAAGAGGCCGATGCCGAGGGCCGCGACCCCTTCGCCAACCCGCGCAACGCCGCTGCCGGATCCTTGCGTCAGAAGGATCCCAAGGTCACGGCGCGCCGCGACCTGGCCACCTTTATCTATGCCATCGCCGATACCGACCCGCTGCACGTCCACAGCCAGCGCGAGTTTCTGGACTGGTTGCGTAGCGCCGGCTTTAGCGTCAACCCTAACGTGGCTCGTTGTGCCACGCCGGCCGAGGTCCACGAGTTTTGTGCCCAGGCGCTCGAGCACCGCGGTGACCTGGATTACGACATCGACGGCGTGGTCGTAAAGGTTGACAGCTTCCAGCAGCAGCTCGACCTGGGCTTTACCGCTCGCGCACCACGCTGGGCCATTGCCTTTAAGTTCCCGCCCGAGGAAAAGCAGACCATCCTGCGCGAAATTCGCATCCAGGTGGGCCGCACCGGTGTGCTCACGCCGGTCGCCGAGTTCGACCCGGTGACGGTTGCCGGCTCCACCATCGCGCGCGCCACGCTGCACAATATCGACGAGATCCGTCGCAAAAACGTGCGCGAGGGCGACACCATCATCGTGCACAAGGCGGGCGACGTTATCCCCGAGGTCGTGGGTCCGGTGCTCGACAAGCGTCCGGCCGATTCGGTCGACTGGTATATGCCCGAGGTTTGCCCCGTGTGCGGTAGCCCCGTGGTCCACGAGGATGGCGAGGTGGCTTACCGCTGCGTGTCCATCGACTGCCCCGCACAGCTCAAGGAGCGCCTGCTCCACTGGGTGAGCCGCGGCTGCATGGACGTCGATGGCCTAGGCGACGAGATCGTCGACAAGATGATCGCCGCCGGGCTGATTCACGACGTCGCAGACTTCTACCAGCTCACGGTCGACGACATCGCCGGCCTGGACACGGGGCGCACCTATGCCAGCTCCAACAGCAGAAAGGGCGTTAAGAAGGGCGACCCCATTCCGGTAGGCCTCAAGACGGCCGAGAAAATCATCGCCGAGCTCAACAAGTCCAAGAGTCAGCCGCTCGGTCGCGTGCTGTTTGCCCTGGGCATCCGTCACGTGGGCAAGAGCGTGGGCGAGGTCATCGCCGAGCGATTCCTGTCGATTGACAAGCTTATCTTGGCGAGCGAAGAGGATATTGCCGAGTGCGAGGGCATCGGCCCCAAGATTGCGGCGAGCGTCAAGCAGTTCCTGGCCGTGCCCGAGAACCTTGCCGTCCTGGAACGTCTGCGCCAGGCGGGCCTGTCGCTCGAGGTCGATTTGGGCGCCGCGCACGCGCAAGCCGCAGCCGACGCTGGCGTGGCAGGCGAGCTCGCCGACGCACAGCCGCTCGCGGGTCTGACCTTCGTGCTCACCGGCACGCTCGTCAACCGCACGCGCGACGAGGCGGGCGCGGCGCTCAAGGTGCTCGGCGCCAAGGTTTCGGGCAGCGTATCAAAGAAGACGAGCTATCTGGTTGCCGGTCCCAAAGCGGGTTCCAAGCTTACCAAGGCCGAGCAGCTGGGCGTACCCGTGCTGGACGAGGACGCACTCGAGCAGATCTTGGCTACCGGTGAGGTGCCCCAGGCTTAGTGCATCGATAGCCAAATTGAAGAACCGCCCGAAAGCGCGATGCCTTCCGGGCGGTTCTTACTTTGTTGGGGAAACCGGCATCGTGATCTGCGTCACGTAGGTCGCGGGGTCGTCGCTGATGATGTCGTCAATGAGGGCGATTTCGCGTCGCCCCGCTACGCTGCTAACTTGTCAAAAGCCCCGCGCCGGTTGAGCACGGTAAACGCGACAACACAGATGACTGCCGACAGAATCGACCCGCACGGCGAGGCGATGCCCATGGGAAACAGCGTGTCGGAATAGGCGTTCGACAGCAGCCACGCGCCCGGCACGCGAATGAGTGCCACGGCCAGCACGTTGTGAGCAAAGCCGATGTAGCTCTTGCCGTATGCAGCGAAAAAGCCGCTAAAGCAAATGTGGATGCCGGCAAAAATCGCGTCGAAAATATAGCTGCGCATATAGCCGGTCCCGGCAGCGACTACTGCAGCGTCCTTGGCAAAAAAGCCAATAAACGCCGGCGCCACCAGCCACATCAGCACCGTGATCAGGCAGCCGTACACCACCGAGATGGTCATGGCGTCTTTGAGCACCTGACGCGCACGGTCGCCCTTGCCCGCGCCGGCGTTTTGCGCCGTGAGTGCGCTGACGGTGGCGCCCATGGAACTCGGTACAATGAACAAAAAGCTGATCATCTTTTCGACCAGGCCCACGGCGGCGGCGTCGACCAGGCCGCGATGGTTGGCGATGACGGTGATAAACATAAACGCCACCTGGATGCAGCCGTCCTGCACGGCCACGGGCACGCCGATCTTAAGGATGCTGCCGAGCACCTCGGGCTGGGGACGCAGGTTGCTACGCTTAACGTGGATGTTCGTACGGCGGCTCTTAAGCCACACGAGCGCGAGGGCAACGCTTGCCGTCTGGGCGGTTACCGTGCCGAGTGCCGCACCCACGGGGCCGAGCCCCAAGTGGCCGATAAACAGAAAATCGAGCGCGATGTTGATGATGCACGCCACGCCGATCACGTACATGGGCGAGCGCGAATCGCCCAGCCCGCGAAAGATGGCCGAGAGGATGTTGTATGCGGCGATAAACGGAATGCCGACAAAGCAGATGCGCAGGTAGGCGGCGGTTCCTTCGACTGCCTCGGCTGGCGTCCCAATAAGTGCCACGATCTGTGGGCACAGTGCGAGCAGGATGGCTGCCAGCACTACCGAGACACCCATAAACAGCGTGATAGTGTTGCCGATGACGGTCTCGGCGCGATCGAAGCGGCGCGAGCCCACGGCGTGGCCGACGATAACCGTCGTTCCCATGGCCAGACCCACGAGCGTCACGGTAATGATATAGAGCGTCTGCGCGCCATTGCCCACGGCGGTGATGCCGGCGGCACCGCTAAACTGCCCCATCATGTACAGGTCGGCCATGCCGTAGAGCATCTGCAAAAAGTACGAGAGCATATAGGGCAGGGCAAAGACCGCGATGGTCTTAAGGACATTGCCGCGTGTGAGGTCGTGTTCCATAGGTGGGGCTTTCTGGCTGGGTCTGTTTCCGTACCAGTGTAGTGAAAACCCTACAACGATTGTAGAGTCAAGGTTTGCTTGTTGAGGATGGGCTTGGGAAGCCGGTCTTGCTCAAAGCGACCTGTCCTGTCGTACGGGTGTCGGCATGATTCTCTCGTGGGGGTATTATGTTTTTCGAAGAATAAAACGCCGCGTGAGGGGAGGGCTGCGTGGACGGGCACGTGCAGCATGACGGTTTTGGCCGCGATATCAACTACCTGCGCATCGCCGTTACCGACAAGTGCAATTTCCGCTGCATCTATTGCATGCCGGCCGATGGCGTGGCGCCCCGTGCACACGACGAGTTACTCAGCGCCGAGGAAATCGCCCGCTTTGTGCGCTTGATGGCGGGGGAGGGCATTCGCCGCGTGCGCCTGACGGGCGGCGAGCCGCTGGTCAGCCGCCGTATTATTCCGCTTATTCGCGACATCCGCGCGATCCCTCAGATCGAGGACATCTCGCTCACCACCAACGGCGCCCTGCTGCCCAAGCTGGCGCCGCAGCTCAAAGATGCCGGGCTTAACCGCGTCAACATCTCGCTCGACACGCTCGACCCTACGCTCTTTGGAAAGATCACGCGCCTGGGTCGGCTCGAGCAGACCATGGCCGGCATCGACGCGGCGCTGGCTTGGGGCTTTGAGCCCGTTAAGGTCAACTGCGTTGTTGTGCGCCGGCTCAACCAGGATGTGGCGGCCCTCGCGCGGCTCACGCTCGACCGTCCCATCCACCTGCGCTTTATCGAATATATGCCCATCGGCGACGAGCACACGAGCTCGCATTGCGCTGTGGACCCGCATGCGCCCGCGCTCAATCCCGAGCTGTGGGATGCGAGCGATACCGTGCCGAGTGACGAGCTGCGGGCGCGCATCAATGCCGGGGCCACCGCGAGGGGACTGGGCGAGCTCGAGCCGCTCGACATCAACGACGCTCCTGCCGGCGCGGGCCCTGCTCGCTATTGGCGCTTTCCGGGCGCGGCGGGAACGGTTGGCTTTATTAGCGCCATGTCCAACCATTTTTGTGCGAATTGCAACCGTCTGCGCCTGACGGCCGATGGCAACGTGCGTCCGTGCCTGTTTAGCGATGCTGAGTATTCGGTGCGCGACGCCCTGCGCCGTGGTGATGATATACAGGTACTTTCGATTTGGCGCGATGCCGTGGCCCACAAACCGCAGGAACACGCGATAATTGAGGGCACGCAACGATTTATGTCCCAAATCGGAGGATGATCATATGGCCAAGAGCAGGTACGCCGACGCCACCAAGGCCGCTCGCAGGGCCGCGATGTCTGCCCACAAAGTCACGGCCGCGGCGAATGATGGCAACGCCGACGCGTCCGCGCAGCCGACTTCCAGCGCGGCCACCGAACCCGCCCGTGACGCACGTCGCAACGAGCTGACGCACGTGGATGCCAAGGGCGAGGTGCGCATGGTCGATGTGTCCGACAAGGCCGAGACCCATCGCATCGCCATCGCCGAGGGCACCATCCTCATGCATCCCGAGACACAGGCCATGGTGCTGCAGGACCGCGCCAAAAAGGGCGACGTGCTTGCCTGCGCGCGCGTGGCGGGCATCATGGCCATCAAACGCACGAGCGACATCATTCCCATGTGCCATCCGTTGCTCATTACCAAGAGCAAATGCGACATTGCGCCCATCGCTCCGGCGGGGACGCCGGCCGAGGACGTGCCCGAGGGCTGGGCACCGGCGCGCGCGGACGGGCAGGTTGGCTTTCACGTACTGGTTACGGCCGGCGTGACGGGCAAGACGGGTATCGAGATGGAGGCCCTGACCGGCGTGAGTGCCGCGTGCCTAACGATCTATGACATGTGCAAGGCGGTTGATCGCGGCATGGAGATCGTCGACGTGCGCCTGTTGCACAAGGAGGGCGGCCGCTCGGGCGTATGGGACCGCGCAGAGCGTCAGGCCGCTGCTGTTGAGGCAGTGGCCACTGACGGTGCCGCACCCGCGAGCGCACCCGTCGCCGTCGCGCCCGCAGCTCCGACACCGGCCGTCCCCGCGATCGCGTTTATCGGCTACCAGAACTCGGGCAAGACCACGCTCGTCGAGAAGGTTATCGCCGAGCTCACCCGCCGCGGCCTGCGCGTGGGATCGCTCAAGCATCACGGGCATCACGGCTTTGATATCGACGTGCCCGCTAAGGATACCTGGCGCCATCACCAGGCCGGATCCAAGCACGTGGGCCTCATCTGCGCCACGCGCTGGGCGGAGTACGCCGACACACGCGAGGAGGACGAGATGCCCGCGCGCGAGCTGCTGTCGCGCTACAACGATGTCGACGTGGTGATCATCGAGGGCTACAAGACCGAGGGCTTCGACAACATCGTGGTCGCGCGCTCCGGTGTCGACCGCCTGCGCGGCAAGAGCTCGCTCGACCTGGTCGACGGCCGCACGCTGGCCCTTGCCTGCAACGAAGCCCTGGCACGCCAGGCATTCGATGCCGGCTTTGCGACCCGAGCCATCAACATCAACGACGCCCGCGCCATCTGCGACCTTATCCAAGACCATTTGGCCTAAAACCTGCCAAAAAGGGACAGGTTTATTTTGGCAGGTTTTATCTGGGCAAACGTCATTTCCACCACAGAGGGTCCAGGCATCTTTGTGGTGGTTTTTGCTTTGGTAGATTTTTGTGACATGCCTTACAATCTACCAAGTAGTTCATGACGGGCGAAAAACGGAGAGAAGGGTCCTGATGCGTCCTTAATGTTTCATGCGGATAGATTGATTTGACAGACGGCGGCGAATGTCCACCGCCCGTATTCGTATGAAACGAGGAGTCTCCGTGCTCGTATCTCTTCTCTCAAAACCTCACCCTTCGTTGTCCGCGCAGGCTAAGCACCTGGTGGCAATGCGCTTCCTCATATATACCGGCTTTCAGACCAGCTACTTCATCGGCGTCATCGGAACACTCACCTATGCAGACGATGCCTCGGTCGTGGCGACATCGCTGGCCGTCCTGTTTATGAACGTCTTCGTGATCCTGGGATCCTTTGCGGGTGGAGCGGCGCTTGACGCTTGGGGTCCGTGCCGGCATTTCCGGGCGAGTATCTTCGGCACGTTGGCAACCGGCGCGGCGATAATCGCCTTTGGCAGCGCGACCGGAACAGTCCTTGCCGGCGCGGTGCTCCTGGGCTTTGTGATAGGATTCGCCCAGCCCGTCGCCACGTCCTATCCGGCGTATCTCACCGACGACCCCGTCGAGCTCAAAGACATCAACTCCGCCATCGCCATGCTCTCCAACGTGAGCATTATCGTCGGCCCCACGCTGGGCGGCTTTGTCGCGGCGGCTGCATCGTCGCACGCGGTGTTTTTGCTCATGATGATCTTTACCGTACTGGCGCTCGTCGCCGGTTGGGGCTTTAGGCCGCAAGCAGGTCGCGTCGCCGCGCGCGAAAGTGCTCCCGCGGATAGCAGCACAACGGCAAGTACTGCCATTCAAAGCTCCGACTCCAATAAATCCACCCGCGTCACCTTCGTGACCAGCATCAAGACAGTCTTTACCAACAGCGTCCTCGCCCTGCTGTTCTGCATTATTTTCCTTTCGAACTTTGGCTATGGCGCCTTCGATCCACTGGAGTCATTCTTCTACCGTGATGTCCTGCATGTCGGTGTCGAGTGGATGGGCTGGCTCTCGTCTGCCTGCGGCGTGGGCGCGGTGCTGGGCGCCGTGGTCGCGCTCCGCTTGCCGCCGCACCTGGTCAACCTTAAGACGCTGCTTGTGGCGCTTCTGTCCGTGGGCCTGGGAAGTTTGCTCTATGTGGGGACACCGTACGTGGGCGTAGCCCTTGTCGGCCAGATTGCCCTGGGCGTGGCCTGGGGCGTCGTCAACCCGCTCCACAACACGATCGTGCAAACGACGGCCCCGCTCGAACAGCTCGGTCGCGTCAACTCGGTCATGGGCTTTGGCAACATGTTCGCCGGCGTGGCGCCGCTGGCGATTGCCCCGTGGCTGGCGGCGACGTTTGGCGTGCAGCAGACGCTCATCGGGGCGGGTATGGTCGTGACGGCGGTTCCCGCGTCACTGCTGCTGTTTGGACGCCGGCGTTTGAATCGTGCCGCAAAGCAGTAAAAACCATCACAACATTCGATGAAAATCGCGATTTTGCCGAATAACGTCGAATGTTGTGATGGTTTGCGCCCCGGGTCATGCCATCCTGCGGATCCGGCCACCACAAAGGGGCCAGGCACCTTTGTGGCGGTTTTTGCTATGGACGGTGCGGTTTCGCTGCAGAACCGCCGGCCCGCCGCCTGCCAACCGCCGCCCTCGTTACGTTTTCGCTGCATTTGGGTAAAGCGCCTGCTTCAAGCCGGCGTTGCCTTGTATACTAGAGCGGTTTAGCTGTTATGCGGAAGGGAGCGCCTATGGCACTCAGCGAGAAAGACGTGCGCGGTATCGCCGAGTACGCAAAGATCGCACTGACCGATGACGAACTCGCCCAGATGACGTCCTACATGAACGATGCCGTCCAGATGCTCGAGCCCGTCTTGCAATATGACTTGCCCGACGTGGAGCCCACGTTCCATCCCATCGGAAGCCTGTCCAACGTGATGGGCGATGACCTGCGCGAGCCCGAGCGCGACCTGCCGCTCGACGTCGCGCTCGAAAACGCCGGCAGCGCGCGCGACCGCTACTTCCGCGTGCCGTCCATTTTGGGAGAGGGGGAGAGCGAGTAATGGCGCAGAGCTTCGATTCCCTTACCGCTGTCCAGATTGCCGCGGGCGTTGCCGCTGGCGACTTTACCGCTACCGAGGTGGCCCAGGCCTCCCTTGCCGCCATCGAGGCGCGCGAGGGCGGGGTCCAGGCATTCCTGCAGGTGGCGCCCGAGCTTGCGCTCGAGGCCGCCGCGCGCGTGGATGCCGATCGTGCCGCAGGCAAGCCGCTGCCCCCGCTTGCGGGCGTGCCGCTGGCCATCAAGGACAACATGAACCTTGTGGGCACGCGCACCACCTGCGCTTCCCGCATGCTCGAGAACTACCAGAGCGTCTACACCGCCACCTGCGTCCAGCGCATGCTCGATGCCGGCTGCCTGCCCATGGGCAAGGCCAACATGGACGAGTTTGCCTTTGGCAGCTCCACCGAGAGCTCGGCGTTCCACCGCACCAACAACCCCTGGGATACCGAGCGCGTGCCCGGCGGCTCCTCGGGCGGCTCCGCTGCCGCCGTCGCTGCGGGCGAGGTCGCGCTCTCGCTGGGCTCGGACACCGGCGGCTCCATTCGCCAGCCGGCGTCGCTGTGCGGCGTGGTGGGCTTTAAGCCCACATATGGCGCCGTGAGCCGTTACGGCGTGGTCGCCTTTGGCTCGTCGCTCGACCAGGTGGGCCCCTTCGGCCGCACGGTCGAGGATGTCGCGCTGGCCATGAACGCGCTTACCGGCGCGGGCCACGATCCGTACGACTGCACCAGCCAGGATTGCGCCGTCGATTTTACCGAGCATCTCAACGACAGCATCGAGGGTAAGCGCGTGGGTATCATCCCCGCGTTTATGGAGGCCGAGGGCCTGACGCCCGAGGTCAAGGCCGCTGTTCAGCGCGCCGCCCAGGAGCTGCAGAACCAGGGCGCCGAGCTGGTCGAGGTCGACCTGCCGCACCTGGATGCCGCCATCGCCGCCTACTACGTCATCGGCCCGGCCGAGGCGTTCTCCAACCTGGCCCGCTTCGACGGTATTCGCTACGGCTATCAGGAGGAGGGCTGCGCCAACCTGTCCGACCAGAGCTCGCTGTCGCGCGCCCACGGCTTTGGCGCCGAGGCCAAGCGCCGTCAGATGCTCGGCGCCTACCTGCTGAGCTCGGGCGTGTACGACAAGTACTACTACGCTGCGCAAAAGGCCCGCACGCTCATCACGCAGGACTACGACACCGCGTATGCCAAGGTGGACACCATCCTCATGCCCGCCTCGCCGCGCACGGCCTTTAAGTTTGGCGAGATCAGCGACCCCACGCAGATGTACCTCTCCGACCTGTACACCATCTCGCTCAACATTTGCGGCAACGGTGGTATCTCGGTGCCGCTGGGCTTGGGCGAGGATACTCAGCTGCCCGTTTCTGCCCAGCTGGTGGGTCCGGCGTTTAAGGACCGTCAGCTGCTCACGTTTGCCCGCGCCCTGGAGCGCGGCTTTGCCGATGCCGCCACGGGTGCGCCCGCGCTTTCCGTCGCACCCGATTTTGCCGGGAAGGGAGGCGAGCTGTAATGAAGGAGCTTTCCGAGGTCCTGCAGGATTGGGAGGCCGTGATCGGCCTGGAGATTCATACCGAGCTCACCGCACTCGATACCAAGATGTTCTGCAACTGCAAGCTCAGCCACGATGACGAGCCCAACGCCAACGTGTGTCCGGTGTGCTTGGGCCTGCCCGGCGCCCTGCCGGTGCCCAACAAGCGCGCCATCGAGAGCATCGTTAAGGCCGGCCTCGCCACCAACTGCGAGATCCAGCGCCACTCGATGTTCTACCGCAAGCACTACTTCTATCCCGATATGGCCAAGAACTTCCAGACCACGCAGGGTCCGGTCGCCTTTGCCATGTACGGTCACCTGGACCTGGACGTGACTGGTCGCGGCGCTGCAGAGCGCCCCGATTGCGCGTTTGGCGAGGCCGAGGCCCAGAGCCTGGCGAGCGCCTCGGCCAACGCCGAGGGCCTGTCCACGTCCATGACGTCGACCATGCGTGAGGGCAATCAGCGTGCCGGCCATCTGGCCAGCTATGACGCGTCCAACCTGCAGATGCCCGAGCGTCGCGAGGACGGTTCCTACACGGTGCCCATCCGCATTCTGCGCATCCACATGGAGGAGGACGCTGCCAAGATGGTGCACGTGGGCGGTGCCGA
This sequence comes from Collinsella sp. LCP21S3_C7, assembly GCF_052118485.1. Classification (NCBI taxonomy): domain Bacteria; kingdom Bacillati; phylum Actinomycetota; class Coriobacteriia; order Coriobacteriales; family Coriobacteriaceae; genus Collinsella; species Collinsella sp. LCP21S3_C7. The sequence continues at coordinate 59,899 of NZ_JBQKHC010000005.1, forward strand.
GGGCCGCATTACCGCCGCTGCCGAGTCGCTCGTCGACTACAACCGCTGCGGCACGCCTTTGATTGAGCTCGTCACCGAGCCCGACTTGCGTACGCCTGAAGAGGCTCGCCTGTTTATGGAAAAGCTCCGTCGCATCTTTGTGACGCTGGGCATTTCGGACTGCTCCATGGAGAAGGGCTCCATGCGCTGCGACGGCAATGTGTCGCTGCGCCGCCGCGGCGAGACCAAGCTGGGTACCAAAACCGAGCTTAAGAACCTCAACTCGTTTAAGAGCCTGCACGACGGCCTTGCCTACGAGATTTGCCGCCAGGCCGAGGTGCTCGAGGAGGGCGGCATTATCTATCAGGAGACCCGCCACTGGGAGCCCAGCCGCAAGCGCACCGTGGTCATGCGTGTGAAGGAGACGGCCGACGACTATCGTCTGTTCCCCGACCCCGACTTGGCGCCGTTCGATCTGGACGACGAGTTCATCGATCGCTGCCGAGGTGAGATTCCCGAGCTGCCCGATGCCAAGCGCGCCCGTTTTGAGGCCGATTTTGGCATTAAGGCGGCCGATGCCGAGCAAATCGCCGGCGACCCGGAGTTTGCCGAGTTCTTTGAGGCCGCCGCTGCCGGTATGGCTGGCAAGGAGGCCCAGACGGTTGCAAACTTGCTGGTGAACGAGATAATCGCCTACCTTAAGGGCGCGGGCGTGTCGCTCGCCGAGTCCGGCATCGCGCCGGCTCAGGTGGCAGCGCTTGCCAAGCTGCTGGCGACCGATGCCATCAGCTCCAACCAGGCTCACGAGGTCTTTGAGGCCATGGCCCAGACCGGCGACGACCCCAACAAGATCGTCGACGAGCGCGGTATGCGTCAGGTGAGTGATGCCGGCGCGCTGCAGCCGATTGTGGACGAGGTGCTGGCAAACTGTGCCGAGCAGGCACAGCAGTATCGTGACGGCAACCAGAAGGTCATCGGCTTTTTGGTGGGCCAGTGCATGAAGGCGAGTCGCGGCAAGGGTAACCCAAAGCTCTTCAACGAGTTGCTGAGAACCTCGCTCTCGTAAGCGGGAACCGAGGGGCCGGGCGCAGGGCCTTGCCTCTCAATTTCGGACAGTCCTGACTCACGACGGAGGCGCCACTGGCGCCTCCTGTTCGTGCGGAACTCATTGAGAGGCAAGGCCCTGCGCCCGGCCCCTCGGTTCCGTGGCGACTCGGCCGTTCTGGTCAGTCGGGCTGAATGGAAATAGAGTGAATGGGCGCGCCGTTGGCGCGCCCATTGTTTTTGAAGGGAACTCATTTTGAGCAAGCGCCCGCCCTGCCGGGGCTCCCGGGTTCCGTGGCGACTCAGCCGTTCTGGTCAGTCGGGCTGAATGGAATTTGGTGAATGAGGGTGCCGTTGGCACCCTCATTTTTTTTGTGGATGTGGCGCAGGGACGGTCCCTTGGTCACATTTTTGGGCTGTGGAAAGCGAAGCTTAATACTTTTCCCGAGAAGTGAACGACCTTATTTGGACCTCTGAAGCATCGACACTATTTGGACGCTGTTTCCTGCGGTTTTGCCGAGTTTTCCCTGCGGTTTTGTTACTAAAAAATGCGGATGCTTCAGGGGTCCGATTTTGCTCGTTCACTTCTCGGGAAAAGTATTAGACCTCGATTTGCTGGGACAGGGGAGAGTCTTTCTTGGATGCCGGAGATGTACGTTGCGGCAGACCGATTGTCGAAAGTCGGCCGGTCTGCACCCTAAGATTTCCAGAAAGTTAACCATTTTTGACCTTAATAGTTAGTACTACTTAACTACTATCCAAAAGTGTGCTCATGCAAACTTATTCACTTGGGTGCTGAGGCACCGTGCCGTGTCCAATGCGGCAAAAGGGAGAAGCAACATGAAGAGGCCGACGTTTAACACCCTGCTTGTCGGTGGCGGTTTTCTGCTTGGTACGGCTGGCATCAAGCTGCTCGCCAGCGCTCCGGTAAAGAATGCCTGCGTGCAGGGCATCGCGTGCGGCATACTGCCGTCGAGTACATCGTGGCGCACGGCATCGCTTCGTCCATCGAAGGGTGTCGCGCCATCATCGGTTCCGAGCACTTTGACCGATACGGATCTTGCTGCGATCGTGCGCCTGCGCCGTATGAGCCAGGGCCTCGTTGATCGTCTGACGAGCTCCTACTCTAAGGTGATGCTCACCAACTCGGCGCTCTTGGCACTGGGCAGTACCGGCGCGATTGCCTCGCAGGCATCGTCGCTGCTGCACAACGGCTCGACGATCGCCTACAGCCTGAGCAACGCGAAGGCTTACCTGCGTTAGCAGACGTGTTTGCCCACGTTATCTGGCCTGCGCCCAGACGGCATCGGTGTCGTCCGGGCGCAGGCCTTTTGCATTTGACCCCAATTGATAGCGTCTCTATATAGTGTTGCTATCGAGGCTAGCAATTGAAGGGAGTGAGATCGACGTGGGTGCTGCTAGCGGCATGGCGCAGGTGAACGTTCGCGTGGATCGCCAGGTCAAGAACCGTGCCGAGGAGGCGCTGCGGATTTCGGGCGGGACACTGCCCGAGCTCATCAAAAAGGTGGTGGCCAAGGTTGCGCAGGGTGGCGGTTCGTGCGAAGAGGTGTTGTCGGCCGTTGAAGACCAACTGCCTAGTGCTGGTGCCACCTCGCCGTTTGTCGCATCATGGGCGGAGGTGGATCGGCTTTACGCGGACCTGGGCATCGATACATCATCTGCGTCTGATGACCGCAGCTGGGACACAATCTATTCCGAAGCCATGGATGAGCATTATCGCCAAAAGGGGATGATCCTGTGAGTGGAGGCCCCCTTAAGATTATGGTGGACGCCAACGTATGGGTCGATTCGTTTTGCGCCGAGCATACCGAGTCGCTTGCCGCGCGCGCTTATTGGGCAGGCGACGGAGGCGGGGGCGTTGCTGTTCTTTCTGGTGCATATCGCCAAGGACGTGCTGTACGTTGTCCAACACGAGCTGAAGCGTAGCGTTCTTGCCGGCGGGGGAGCGCTCGACGAGGCATCTGTCCGTGCAATTGGCGATGCGGCGTTGGCGTTTGTTCGGAACGTGACCGAAAACGCCACGGCCGTGGGTGCAGATGCATCGGACCTTTGGCTGGCCGACAAATACTTAGCGCTCCATCGCGATTACGAGGACAACTTGGTGCTCGCCGCGTGCAAGCGCGCGCAGATCGATTACTTGGTGACCAACAATCGCAAGCTGCTCGAACATGCCGATCTTGCAGCAAAGACCCCGCGCCAAATGATGCCGATTCTAGCTTTGGCCGAACGTGGTGGCGCGGCTATCGGTTAACGCGAACTGTTTGCGTGGCCTTCGGAACGTCGGCGCTCAGAAGGCCACGCATCCTTTAATTACAAAAGCGCTGCCTTGATGACGGGAGCTTCGACGAGCTTCTCGGCGGCCTTTTCGTCGGAATCGTTTAGTGCTGCTAGACTGCGGTAGACCCACTCGTTGACCTGGGTGTTCTTGACGCCTGCGGTCTGCATAAGGGCGCCTACCTCGCGGATTGCTGCGAGCAGATCGGCTTTGGGACCCGCGAGCTCGACCTCGATGCCGTGGTAGGCGGCCACGCCGCGGTTCTCGCTCACGTGGTCGATAAAGCCCGCGACGGTCTCAAACTGCTGGGCGAGAGCTGCATCATCGTCAGCGTCCAGCGCAACAAGGGCGTTCGATACCGTGAGGGCGGGATGTCCACAGGGGACAAAGCCTTCGATGACATCCATAGCTTCGGTAATGGTTGAGCCCAGGCCTGCGAGGGCATTGACGAGTTGCTGCTTGGTATCCATAACGGTCCTTTCGACGGGTCAATTTTGCTTGGCGAAAATATACGTGACGCGTTCAGTGGCAAAAATGCGAAGTATGGTGCACATTAGGGTCTTCACAGCTCGTGCATAGAGCAGCTGTCTGCCTTTAGAACGTGGTAAGATAACTATCCACGAGCGGGGTTTACCCCGCGTGTTCCTTGAAAAGTCGACGGTTATCGGGTGTTTGCAGGCCCGATACCATCCAGACTTTCCCAACATTCGGGGGCGACTGGTTTCGACACGATAGCTCTGAGAGAGGAAGCAAGCCGAGGTCTCCTCGCCTCGTTAAACAGGGGTACCGTCAAATTGAATTGACAACAACTCTTCTTTTGAGCCTATGGCTCTCGCTGCTTAGTTTATAGCGGCGCGTCAACCCGGTGATTTCCCCGACACCGGCGCGACGTCATGTTAGGGGAATGCTCCCGCGCACGTAATCGGTATGGCGCGGGCTAAGACCGAACCGGTTGGGATGCCGCGAGCGTGTCGCTGCGCGCAAAGCGTCCGAGACTAAACCGGCGACTGAGCTTGGAGATGCCAATCAGGGGGCTTTCGTGGACCGGAGTTCGATTCTCCGCGCCTCCACCAATAGTTACAGGCAGGTAGAGAAGTGTTTCTACCTGCTTTTTTTATTACATATAGACACCGCGGAGAATCGAACTCTATGCAGGGCGCGGGCGTAAAGAAAACGCGTAAGCGTTTTTAGCCCGCGGGCGAGGACGCCGGCAGGCGGCCGAAGCCGGTGCGGATTTGCGAAGCAAATACGCGGATTCTCCGCGCAAAGCCTCTACAAGGTGGAGTAGTCAATTTGGGACGGGGCTATTTTAGCTACCCCTATAAGCCAGTCGATATTAGTTCCGGTCCCCAATAATTCGTCGACAGTCAAAGGGCAGCTAAAATAGCCCCGTCCCAAATTGACTACTCACGTTGGCGCCTCAAGCGGAAACTGCAACCCGGAATCGAGCTGTGGAGTGGGACATGCTTTCCCAATGGCAGCTCAAGCGGAAAGTCCATCCCGGAATCGCCCCCAAGAACGGGACGTGCTTTCCGCCAGCCGCCCCGTCCTACTCAACTCCAAAACCCATGCGCTCGCCATCTCAAAACTGGGTAGAAGAAGGCCAAAACGAAACAGTAGGAGGTCAACATGACGGCAGAAGATAAGGCAAAGAACGCCGGCAAGGTCGCGCTCGTCTTGGAGGGCGGCAGCTTCCGCGGGCAATTTACCGCGGGCGTGCTCGACGTCCTCATGGAAGCCGGCGTCGAGATTCCGGCTGTCTACGGTGTATCGGCCGGCGCCCTCAACGGCGTGAACTACAAGTCGCACCAGATCGGCCGTGCCAACCGCATCAACCTGGCTTTCTGCAACGACAACCGCTTCATGGGTGCCGCATCGTTTGCGTCCACGGGCTCCATCGTGGGTTACGACTTCATCTTCAACGATGTCCAGGACCGCTTGGATCCCTTTGATAACGAGGCATTCGACGCGAGCCCCATCGAGATGTACGCCGTCGCGACGGACATGCTCTTTGGAACCGCTGCATACCTGCCGGTCAAAAGCGCCGTGCTCGACCTCGATGCCGTGCGCGCCTCGACGTCGCTGCCGCTGGTGACGCCGCCGGTCGAGATCGACGGGCACAAATACGTCGACGGCGGCGTAGCCGATTCGGTCCCCATCGAGCACGTGCTGGAGGAGGCCGGCTTCGATCGCGCGGTTGTCATTGTCACGCAGGACCGCTCGTACGAGAAAAAGCCCTACGAGTTTATGCCTGCCGCACGCGCCCGCTATGCCGACTACCCCTACCTGCTCGAGGCTATCGAGACGCGCCACGACCGCTATAACATCCAGCGCATGCATCTGTGGAAGTATGAGCGCGAGGGCCGCGCGCTGGTCGTTGCCCCGCAAAAGCCTGTCGAGGTCGGTCACGTCGAGCACGATCCGGCAAAGCTTCTCGACCTGTATATTCAGGGTCGTCAGGAGGCAAAGCATCTGCTGAGTGATATCGAGGCATTTGTCGAGCGCTAGCGTCGCGACATCATTACCGATGGACGACATGTGCAGAAAGTCTGGTCAGAGCCAAAATACCTGTTGACTCGGGCGACGAGCGGGGTAATATGGACGGGTTACTTGCAGAGCCCCGTGAATCTCTGTAACAACACGTACTGTACATGGAGGAGTCTAAGTGATTTCGAAATCGACTCACTACGCCAAGCAGGGCGAGGTCCAGCGCAACTGGGTTCTCGTCGACGCCGATGGTGCTGTCCTGGGCCGTCTTGCCACCCAGATCGCAATGATCCTGCGCGGTAAGAACAAGCCCCAGTTCACGCCCAACAGCGACTGCGGCGACTTCGTTGTCGTCATCAACGCCGATAAGGTCCAGCTTACCGGTAACAAGGCCGACACGAAGACCTATTATCGCCACAGCGGCTACAACGGCGGCCTCAAGGCTGAGAGCTTCCACCAGGCTATGGAGAAGCACCCGGAGAAGGTCATCGAGCGCGCCGTTCGCGGCATGCTGCCCAAGACCACCCTCGGCCGTGCCCAGATGACCAAGCTTAAGGTCTACGCTGGTGCCGAGCATCCGCATGCTGCCCAGAACCCCACGAAGATTGAGCTGGAGGCTTAAAGATGGCTGAGAACACCGTTGTCTACCAGGGTACCGGCCGTCGTAAGAACGCCGTCGCCCGCGTCCGTCTCGTCCCCGGCACCGGCAAGGTGACTATCAACAAGCGTGACGCCGAGCAGTATTTCGGCCGTCATCAGCTCGTTGAGAACGCCCTTGCTCCCTTCAAGGTGACCGATACCGCCGGTCAGTTCGACGTTATCGCTCTGTGCGATGGCGGCGGCATCTCCGGTCAGTCCGGCGCTCTGCGCCTGGGCATCGCTCGCGCTCTTCTGAACGCTGGCGACTACCGTGCTGACCTCAAGAAGGCCGGTTTCCTTACGCGCGATGCTCGCGTGGTCGAGCGCAAGAAGTACGGCCTCAAGAAGGCCCGCCGCGCTCCCCAGTTCTCCAAGCGTTAAGGTTTTTCTCCTTACGAGATACAATGTACAAGCGGGGCCTGCCGATTGCTCGGCGGGTCCCGCTTTTCTTTTTCGACTAGGGTGGGCGAGTGCGTTTTGCCCACTTGGGAAGGAGCGATCCTATGCCCCAGAACATCTTTGGCACCGACGGCGTCCGTGGCGTCGCCAACGCCGACCTCTCGTGCGACCTCGCGTTTCGCCTTGGCCGTGCGGCGACCAAGTTCCTTGGTCCGGACATTTGCGTTGGCCGCGACACGCGTCTTTCGGGCACCATGCTCGAGAGCGCTCTGACCGCTGGCATTATGGCCGAGGGCGGTCGCCCGCACTGCTGCGGCGTTATCCCTACGCCGGCCGTGGCGCTGCTCACCGTCCAAAACGACCTCGACGGCGGCATCGTCATCTCCGCTTCACACAATCCGCCGGAGTTTAACGGCATCAAGTTCTTTAGCCGCAAGGGCATGAAGCTTCCCGATGCCGTTGAGGAAGAGATCAGCGCCTGGGTCATGTCCGAGGAGGCCATGGCTGCCGACACGCTGCCGACCGGCGCCGGTGTGGGCCACATCATCAAGATGAAGGACGCTCGCAAGGCATACGTCGACCACGCTATCAGCACTCTCGACGGCCTTAGGCTCGACGGCCTGGTCGTTGCCGTTGACTGCGGTCACGGTGCTTCCTGCCAGACCACGCCTGCCGCGCTTCAGCGTCTGGGCGCCACGGTCCACGCCATCAATACCGACTACTGTGGCACCGACATCAATGTCGAGTGCGGCTCCACTCATCTTGAGCCCCTGCGTGAGCTCGTACTGCGTACCCACGCCGACATCGGCCTGGCCCACGATGGCGACGCCGATCGCGTGCTGTTCGTGGACAGCGAGGGCAACGAGATCGATGGTGATTACATCCTGGCCATCTGCGGCTCTGACCTCGCCGCTCGCGGCAAGCTCGCCAACTCCGAGATTGTCTCGACCGTTATGTGCAACTTGGGCTTCTCCATCGCCATGAAGGAGCAGGGCTTTGAGATGGTGCAGACCGCCGTGGGCGACCGCTACGTGCTGGAGCGCATGCTCGAGGACGGCGCCGTTATCGGCGGAGAGCAGTCCGGCCACATCATCTTCCTGGAGCACAACACCACCGGCGATGGCCTGGTGACGGCGCTGCAGCTGCTGGCCGTGCTCAAGCGCACTGGCCGCACCCTCACCGACCTCGCAGGCATCATGAAGAAGTACCCGCAGGTGCTCGTCAACGTGCATTCCGACAACAAGGCCGGTCTGGACGATTGCCAGCCCATTTGGGACGCTGTCGCTGCCGCCGAGAAGGAGCTTAACGGTCGCGGCCGCATTCTGGTGCGCCCGAGCGGTACCGAGCCGCTGGTTCGCGTGATGGCCGAGGCCGAGACGCACGAGCTGACTCAGCGCGTCGTTGACGACATCGTCGAGGTTGTCAAGCGCGAACTTCCCTAATGGTCAAAAACCAATGCCAAGTGGTAAACTAGTAAGCTGGTTTTGATTATTGGTATGTCCAAGGGGGAGCATGTTCACTAAAGTCCTAAGGTCTTTTGGTATGCGTGGTCGAGTCCTTACGCTGGATGCTCCCATCTCGGGCGATGTCATTCCGCTTTCCGAGGTTAACGACCAGACGTTTGCCACGGGCCTTTTGGGCCAAGGCGTTGCCATTCGGCCTACGGGCACGCGCGTGATTGCACCTGCGGATGCCAAGATCGAGGCGATTTTTCCAACGGGACACGCCGTTGCGCTCAACACGGTCGATGGCTTGGATGTTTTAATCCACGTTGGACTCGATACCGTTCAGCTTGAGGGCAAACACTTTACCGTGCATGCACAGGTGGGCGATATCGTCCATAAGGGCGATGTGCTTATCGAGTTTGAACGCGAGGCAATCGAGGCCGAGGGCTACGATGTGACGGTTCCCATTTTGGTGTGCAACTCTGTTGAGTTCTCGAGCATCAAGGGCTCCGTCGGCGAGCATGTCGAGGAGATGGATCAGCTCATCGTCGCTCGCGAGCGCTAACTCGTTCGCTTGCCCTTTGGCCTACAATTCAAACACGTTTACGGAGGGCGCCCTTGAAAGAGGGCGCCCTTCGTGGCAAAATGAAAAATGTCCGAGGCTAAAAGGCTTCGGGTCACCGTGGACGGGCAGGGGCCTCGACGCGGCTAGACACGAGATACATACATTACGCGACCTCGCCCTGGTGGCCGCACACGTTGGTTGCGGCCGACGCAGGCCGCGGGCAAGTGCTTGTAAGGGGAGCCTTGCCTCTCTTCTACGAGAAAGGATGCGTAATGAAGATCATTAAAGCTAAAGACTACGAGGATATGAGCCGCAAGGCCGCCAATATCATCTCGGCGCAGGTTATCCTTAAGCCCGATTGCGTGCTCGGTCTTGCCACCGGCTCCACTCCGATTGGCGCCTACAAGCAGCTCGCCGATTGGTACAAGAAGGGCGATATTGACTTCTCCGAGGTCAGCACCTATAACCTGGACGAGTATCGCGGCCTTTCGCACGATGATCCCCAGAGCTATCACTACTTCATGCGCGAGAACTTCTTCGATCACATCAACGTCGATCTGAATAACACGCACGTGCCCGATGGCTCCAACCCCGATGCCGCCGCTGCCTGCTCCGAGTACGATAAGCTCGTCGCTGCCGCCGGTTACCCGGATCTGCAGCTGCTCGGCATTGGTAATAACGGTCATATTGGCTTCAACGAGCCCGATGACCACTTCTCCAAGGGTACGCACTGCGTCGACCTCACCGAGAGCACCATTCAGGCCAACAGCCGCCTGTTCGATAGCATCGACGACGTTCCCCGCCAGGCTTACACCATGGGTACCCAGACCATCATGTATGCCCGCATGATCCTGGTCGTCGCCAACGGCGAGGCCAAGGCTCAGGCTGTGCACGATATGTGCTATGGCCCGGTTACGCCCGAGTGCCCGGCTTCGATCCTGCAGCTGCACACCAACTGCGTCGTCGTTGCTGACGAGGCTGCCCTTTCGCTCTGCGAGTAGTACAATCCGAGCGATTTGTTATTGCTTTGTTACAGGCTCCCGTTCTGCGGGGGCCTTTTTTATTATGCATATGCGGGACGGCGGCTAGCTTATAGACTCATGGGCCCTTATGCTGCGTCCGTCCGCAATATCTGCCAGCGGAATCAGAATGAGCGCGGGCTTTATGGTGTGCATAACATTAGCTTGCCAAAAGCTTGACGGTGGTGCCTCGTATAGTGTGATGCATTCTCTAGCATATTCTATTCAAATATGCTACTAATGAGTCGCAAACGGTAGCAGCGCGTAGGCGAGTTGCGCAACAAAATATTACAAGCCCCATTGCGTTACACTGCCAAATGAGTGGGACATGCTGGCAAGCGCATTGACCTGCGCAAAGACCGGTTGGTTGGGGGAAAAGTTTCAATCGGCGCTCGCTGAACAAAAACTTGCCAAATGCGAACCGAAAGACAACCTAAAACTCTGCGTCGTTCGATTTACGGGATGGCTTGGGCTGTCTTGCGATTACGGTGTCCATGTGGCCGAGGTAAGGAGCGAGCATGATGAACGGGCTGAACGATACGGACGATCTCGAATTGGCGCCATTGGGCACAGGTTATATGGTCCGACGTGATCGCCTGATGAGCGAGTTGATTGTCAAGGGCCGCAAGGCGGGCATTGTGTTGCTCTATGCACCAGATGGGTTTGGGAAAACATCGATATTGCTTCAGTACACTCAGGAAGTCAAAAGCGACCCGACGCGCGGTCTGGTACGAATCATCGAGGCTGACCGCGCGATTGCCCGCGAGGTGTTTATGCAGCTCGAAGTGGTCACAGATGAACTTGAGGACAAACCGCGATCGTTGATTGCGATTGATAACGTCCCCAACCTCGATCAGCAAGATACCGAGGAGCTTATCGATCGAATTCGAGGCCTGCGCACTATGGGGATCGGGGTCTTTGTCACCTGCCGCCCCTCAAATCGCCAGTTGATTCGCGGGCTGGGTGACTCGGTCAAGATCAATGCGCAGATGCTCAAGGTGCATGCCTATGAGTATTCGGCTTGGGCATCGGCGTTCTCGATTAGCACGTCGCTCGATTTTTACCAGCTCACACAGGGTGTTCCCGAGTTGGTTTCGGCTATGCAGACGGGGCTGTACGGAGAGGGCGACGTTGCCAGCTTGCTCGAAAACGAGATTGTCAACGTATACGGTGCGGCACTTGCCGATATGGCATCAATCGATAACGGCGCCCTATTTAACGTGGCGTGCGTGATGGCCCTGATGGGCGAGGGCAAGATTGCGGAACTTGAGGCATGCGGTGTCAGGCTCTCCATGATCGATCAGTCCTATCTTGTTCGTGATTATCCGATTTTTGGTGTCGATCCGGTCGACCGAAGCTTTACGTGTATGGGCACCGAGGATAACGCGCGCCTGAGATTACGAAAAATGGTTGCGGAAATTCGTCCAGAGCTCGTTATGCGCGCGGCACGCATTCTGCTCAAGGCGGGCCGATGCGATGCTGCGATGGATTTGGCAGATGCCTTTTTGGATCGCGACGCCGTCCTTGAGCTTGCTGGACAGTATGGTGTCGATTTGGCTCTGACTGGGCATGGAGGGGATGTCTGTCGCGCGGTACTGAGGACGACGGATGCCGACAAGCCCGCGTTGGAGCCGACGCCCACCGAGGCACTTGGTGTCTATTTGGCGGCGGTAAGCGTTTCGAATACTAAACTGGCCCGGTATATGGCCTCGATTGTCGAACATGCGAGCGCACAGTCGGTCCGCGAGATTGATTTGGTTTCTTGGAAAGTCGCCCAGGTGCTTACGGTCGTCTGTTATGGAGATTGCGAGCTTGGGCTTCCAGCCAATCCTGCTCTTCCAAAAAATGAGGCATCTTGTGCTGCGCTCGATATGCTGTCGGCGCATATCGAGGTCAAGAGCCGGCTGACCGAACAGGCGAAAGACGGCGCAGCACTTTCGGGACTCAAGGCGAACAAGGTATATGATTGCGAACTCGATATTGCAGAGATTCTCATACGGGCAGATCGGATGTTGGCGGAGCTCTTTGATGGGTCCTTTATGGGAATCGATGAGCGTGACGACGAGATGTCTCGAACACGGGAGGCACTCGATGCTCGTGGGCTTAAGGCACCGGCTGTCTGGGTGCGTATGGTGCTGGCGGCACGGCGTCTGCTTGCAGGCCTGCCAATGACTGACGATACGGCGTTTAATGAGCTCGATCGCTTTGCCGTGCGCGTGCGTGACAATCAAATCCAGCTGTTTGGCCTGCTACTCGAAGGCTGGCAGGCGCTCGCCGAGGGGCGCCCGGTCAACGCGAAGTTCCGCGCGGTCCAGGTGCTCAAGCTTGCTGACGAGTCGATCGCATACATGCGCGACAACGCGTTGCTGTTGGAGCGTGCATCAAGCCTTCGCAATACGTCGATGGTGTCGGTACGAGAAGAGGCAGAGCTGCTCGACCTAAGTCGGACACAAGTCGGCGGCGCGGAGGCTTGGGTCGTAGCGCTGCATTTGGCGTCTGCGGGCCGTGACAGCGATCTTGCCGCCTGGATGTCTATGAATCGTTCTGGGATTCTGGAGCCAGCGTATCGGCTGTTTGCACGCCTTGCGATGCATTGCCTGGGCGAGCCTGCTGCCAAGATTCGAAAGAAGCTCCCGGTGCGTGAGCTATCGCGATATTCGCTGCGCGACGATTTGGAGGGAGAGAGCGAGCGGCTGTTCCAGGTCGGCGAGGTCGAACCCGTCGACGCTATCGATCATATCGAGATTCGCATGTTTGGCGCGTTTCGTGCCGAGCGCGACGGATTTCCCATCACAGACAAGATGTGGCGTCGTAAGAAAGCGGCAACGCTTGCCGAGCGGCTTGCGTTGGGTATCGATTCGTTTGTCGATCGCGAGACCTTGGCTATGGAACTGTGGCCACATGCCGAGTACAGTAGCGCCCGTAACAACTTGTATTCGACTGTGTCACGCTTACGATCCGCTTTGGGACCCACACCAGATGGCAAGTCGTGCGTCCTGATCCAAAACGACTGCCTTGGCCTCAACAGGGATTACGTTAAGACCGATGTGAAGCTATTTGAGCAGATAAGCCGCGAAATATTGGGTAATCGCACAAGAGTGCGTGGGCCTCACCTGGTCGAGCTGTGTCTTAAGATCGAACAGCTCTATACCGGACCGCTGTATATCCCCAACGGTTGCAATCCGACGTACTTTTTGCGCATGCGCCGCATCATGCAGTCGAAGTTTATCGACTGCATGATAGTGGGAGCAAGCGCTGCGTTGGAAGAAAACGACCTGCAGTCGGCAATCTGGCTGGTAGAAGCGGGGCTACGTCAGGAGACCGCACGCGAGGACATGGTGCGATGCGCCATGCGCGTGTACGGAGCGGCGGGGAGACGCCGCGATATCGTCGAGCTCTATAGCGGGCATATCCATCATCTTAAGGAACAGGTCGCAGGCGTTCCCGAGCCCGAGACCAAGCGTCTCTACGAGCGTCTGGTCGAAAGCAGGGTCAACCGACCGTTCATTGAGCGATAAAAAACGGGCGCCCGCATCATTCTGGCGCCCGCAGGCTTGCTCTGTGTGAACCGATCGGCCCTTAGACGAGCTTGATCTTCTCGATATCCTTGCGCGAGGACTCTCGATACAGCGAGAACTTGCGACCGATAACCTGAACGACGTCGGCGTGGCAGCGCTCGGCGAGTTCCTCGGCGGCCTCGCGGGCAGAAAGGTTGGAGCCGTCCAGCACGGAGCACTTAACGAGCTCGTGCTTTTCCAGGTAGGCGGCCGTCTGCTCGACGGTACCCTCGTTGACATCGGACTTACCGATGATGATGGCGGGGTTGAGGTGATGGGCCATGCTGCGAAGCTGCTTGACCTGGGCTCCTGTCAGTGCCATGGGATCTCGCTTTCTATGTATGGGGCGCCCCGCGATGGGGCCTTAATCTACGTGAGCTGTCCCACGATAGCGCAGGAACGGCGCGGTGTGGAGCGCGTTTGCCAGTTCGCAAAGAATGCGGATGCCGGGTGGGTAGACGATGCATGCTTTAGATGGGCTACGGTCGGGGCGCAGAGACCGGCTCCCAGGCGATGAACGCCCATCGGACCTTGCGGATGTGGTCGAGCATGTAACCTCCCTGCGGCACGCCCTTGGATCCCGGCTCGCCGGCATGGGGGTTCTCGATCATATGTTGGGCGATATAGTCGCGCAGACGATCGATCTTATCCTCGTTGCCATGCTCGAGCATACGGGAGAAGTCCGCCACGCCGGCCTCGAGGCTATCGAAGGTGTCACGACGGGGCGATTCAAAATACGTGACCTGCGGTAGTGCACCCATCTGAATAAGGATGTTAAAGGCGTACACAAAACCATTGCTGCGGGTAACCGAGGCGCCGATGGCATTCATCACGTGCAGGTCATAGCGCGGGCTGGAGTTGGCGACCATCGTGACAGCACAACGCCGCCGAGCAGCCTGTAGACGCATCCATTCGCCATTCCAATCCGCAGAAAGAAGCTCAGAACGAGCATCACCATCAGCCACGGGCCATCTCCCTTACAACAAAAAAGCGGCCCCTCCCAAAAGAAGAGCCGCAACAAGCATATATCAGAAAAAGAACCGTTCCAACGCCAAACCGCCGCACCAGCCAAGTGGTGCAGGAGCGAAGCAACTGCAACCGGGATAGAACCCAACTGAGGTCCCGTTGTGCGGGAGCCCCAGTGAGGGCAAATATATAAGGTCGATCGCGAGTTCCGCACGAGCCGGAGAGCACTTAATGTGCTCTCCGTGCGAGTCAGGACTGTCCGAGCAGGCGACCTTATATATTTGCCCTCACCGGGGCTCCCGCCAGAACCCTTCAGCTAGTTCTTGAGCGAGTTCAGCGGCGCCGGGAAGCGTCCGCCGCGGTGGGCAAGCACGGTGCCGGCGTTGGGGTTCACCGGCATGATGGGCGCACGGCCAAACAGGCCGCCATACTCGACGCAGTCGCCCACGCCCTTGCCGATGGCGGGGATCACGCGCACGGCCGTGGTCTTATTGTTGATGACGCCGATGGCCATCTCGTCGGCGATAATGCCGGCGATAGTCTCGACCGGGGTGTCGCCGGGAATGGCGATCATGTCCAGGCCAACGGAGCACACGCAGGTCATGGCCTCGAGCTTCTCGAGCGAAAGCGCGCCGGCCTCGACGGCGGCGATCATGCCGGCGTCCTCGGACACGGGGATAAAGGCGCCCGAGAGGCCGCCCACGCTGGAGCTGGCCATGACGCCGCCTTTCTTGACGGCATCGTTGAGCATGGCGAGCGCGCAGGTCGTGCCGGGGCCACCGCAGGTGCCCACGCCGATGATCTCGAGGATGCGCGCGACGGAGTCGCCGACGGCAGGCGTAGGCGCTAGCGACAGGTCGACAATGCCCTTCTCGACACCTAGGCGACGGGCAGCCTCGCGACTCATGAGCTCGCCGGCACGGGTGATCTTAAAGGCGGTCTGCTTAATCTTTTCAGCGACTTCCATCATCGATGCGGAATCGGGCAGCTTCTCCAGGGCTGCGGCCATAACGCCGGGGCCCGAGACGCCTACGTTGATGACGGCGTCGGCCTCGCCACCGCCGTGAACGGCGCCCGCCATAAACGGGGAGTCCTCGACCATGTTGGCAAAGCAGACAAACTTGGAAGCACCGACGGAATCCTCATCTGCCGTAAGCTTGGCGGCATCGATGATGGTCTGAGCCGCCATGAGCACGGCGTCCATGTTGATGCCGGCGCGCAGGCTGGCGACGTTGACGCTGGAGCAGACGCGGCTGGTGGTAGCGAGCGCCTGGGGGATGGACTGGATGACGCGGCGGTCGGCGTCGCCGATGCCCTTCTGGACGAGTGCGGAGAAGCCGCCCAGGTAATCGATGCCGAGCGTCTCGGCCGCGCGGTCGAGGGCATGTGCGATGGGGGTGAGGTCCTCATCCTTGCAGCACGCGGCGATCTGCGCCACCGGGGTGACGGAAACGCGCTTGTTGACAATGGGGATACCGTACTCGCGTTCGAGGTTCTCGGCGGTCTCGACCAGATGCTCAGCCGTGTGCGTCACGTGGTCGTAGATCTTCGTGCACATGCGGTCGAGGTTCTCGTCGCCGCAACCCATGAGCGAAATACCCATGGTGATGGTCCTGATGTCGAGGTTCTGCTCCTCAACCATGCCGCGGGTTTCCGCGATTTCTGCGGGCGTGATCGCCATCCTTGCACTCCTATCTGCCAAAACGAGCATAGTCTTGTCTATTCTAACGTGCCGCACGTGCCAAGTGGCGCATGCGGCACGTTTTGGTGCTCGGTTGTTTCCGTTGTGTTACTGCCCAAAGACCTCTTCGGCGATACGAGCGCTTTCGGCGGCGTCCTTGGCGTAGTAGTCCGCGCCGATCTGCTTGGCGTATTCGGGGGTGAGTACGGCGCCGCCTACGATGATCTTGACACCCGGCACCTCGGCATGAAGCAACTTGATGGTCTCCTCCATAGCGACGACCGTGGTGGTCATAAGCGCCGAGAGGCCGACGAGCTTGATGTCGCGCTCCCGTACGGTCTTGAGCACCTCCTGCGGGTCGACGTCGCGGCCTAGGTCAAAGACGGTATAGCCGTAGTTATCGAGCAGCATCTTGACGATGTTCTTACCGATGTCGTGGATGTCGCCTTTGACGGTGGCCACGCAGATTTTGCCCTTGTCGGCAATCTCGCCGACGGGCATCCGGCGCTTGATGGTGTCAAAACCCACGCGCGCGGCCTCGGCCGAGGCCATGAGCTGCGGCAAGAAGAACTTTCCCTGGTCAAAGAGGACGCCAACCTCGTCGAGGGCGGGGATAAAGTGGTTGTTGATGAGGTCCATGGCGTCGTGGTCTGCCAGCAGACGCTCGGTCTCGGCCGCAATCTCGCCTTTGCGGCCCGAGACGACCATGCGACGAATCGGGTCGTCGTTGCCGTCGGTGCCAGCGGCGGGCACAGTGTCGGTCGATACTGTCTGAGCCGCCGCCGGGTTCGCGGCGATCTTGTACGGATCGGTCCAGCCGGCGTAGCGCTCGATGTATCCGGTCGAGCCCTCGTCCTCAACGCTCAAGACGCGATAACTGTAGACGGTATCCATAAAGCGCTTGGAGCCCGGGTTCATGATGGGGGCGTCCAGGCCCGCGCCGAAGGCGGCAGCCAAAAAGACCGAGCCCAGCAGCGGGCGGGCGGGCAGACCAAAGCTGATGTTCGACACGCCGAGCGCGCATTTGACGCCCAGACGCTCCTTACACAGGGACATGGCGCGCAGGATCTGCTCGGCTTGGCGTTGATTGGTCGAGGCGGTCATGACCAGACAGTCGATGAGGATGCGGTCCGGTCCGATGCCGTAGCGGGCGGCCTCGGCCACGATGCGCTCGGCGATGGCGAAGCGAGCCTCGGCGGTATCGGGAATGCCGCCTTCGTCGAGCGTGAGGCCGACGACGTTGGTGCCGTAATGGGCGACCAGCGGAAAGATCTCATCCATGATCTGCTGCTTGCCATTGACCGAGTTGATGATGGGCTTGCCGGCGTAGCGGCGCACGGCGGCCTCGACGGCTGCGGGGTCGGTGGAGTCGATCTGCAACGGCAGCAGCGTGGAGCCCTGGAGCTGTTCGGTCGCCTGTTGGATGATCTTGACCTCGTCGATCTCGGGCAGGCCCACGTTGACGTCCAGGATGTCGGCGCCTTGCTCCTGCTGACTGATGCCCTGGCTTACGACGTAGTCCAGGTCGCCGTCGCGCAGGGCCTGCTGCAGGCGCTTTTTGCCGGTGGGGTTGATGCGCTCGCCGATGACGGCGATCTTGTGGCCGTCACAGGGAAGGTCCACCACGGTCTGGGCGCTCGTGACCGACATACTGGGCTTGCGGTGGCGCGGGCTGGGCGTGTGGTTGTCGATAAGCGTGCGCAGCGCTGCCATGTGCGCCGGCGTGGTTCCGCAGCAACCGCCCACGACGCTCACGCCGTCGGCGATCATGCCGGCGACGGCCTTGGCGTATTCGGGGGCCTGGATGTCAAAGACGGTGTTACCGTCGTCGTCCACGTGGGGCAGTCCCGCGTTGGCCTGCACCATAACGGGCTTGTCGGTAACGGTGAGCATGCGTGCGGCGAGCCCTCGGAGCTCGGCCGGTCCCTGGCTGCAGTTGATGCCCAGGACGTCGGCGCCGATGGCGTCGAGCGTGATAGCGGCAACCTCGGGACTCGTGCCCAGGAAGGTACGGCCGTCCTCCTCAAAGGTCATGGTGGCAAAGACGGGCAGCTCGGAGTTCTCGCGGCAGGCAAGGACCGCCGCCTTGATCTCGGCAAGATCGGTCATGGTCTCGATAATAAAGAGGTCCACACCCGCGTCGACGCCAGCGCGCACTTCCTCGGCAAAGAGGTCATAGGCCTCGTCGAAGCTGAGGGTACCCAAGGGGCGAAGCAGCGCACCGATGGGGCCGATGTCGCCGGCGACGTAGTGGGCACCGGCCGCGCGGGCGCAGGCGACAGCGGCGGCAAAGACATCTGCCACGGTGGCGGCACCGTCGAGCTTGTGGGCGTTGGCGCCAAAGGTGTTGGCGGTGATCACATCGCAGCCGGCCTCGACATACTGACGCTGAATATCGGTAATGACCTGGGGCTCCTCAAAGTTGAGCAGCTCGGGCAGGGCGCCGGCCTTCATGCCGGCCGCCTGCAGCATGGTGCCCATGCCGCCGTCGAACAGCAGGTGCCCCGTGCCCTCGATGGCGGCGCGCAGGCGATCGTCCTTAATGCAAAGGTCGTCGATCGTGCGCGTCTTGTACGTGGCGCCCTTGCGGCGGGCGGCATCAACGGGCGCCGCCAGCGCGGCGCCGTCCAGATCATGAGTGATAAGCGGAGTAAACATCGGGGGCTCCTAATGGCTGGAATAGCAGGTGGTGTGGGCGGCGCGGAAGCGGCAGTGCTCGCGCATGCGGCAGATATTGCAGGTGGGGCGACTCTGGGCGTCGTGGACCTCGCCGTCAAACAGGCCGATCACCGCGGTCACGCTCTTGGTGGGCATGAGCAGGCTGGTAGGTGTGACGGTAAGCCCGATGAGCCGCGTGGCGTTGAGTGCAGCCACGATTGAACGCTGAGCCGTAAGCGGGCAGTCGCCGTAGCCGGGACTGAAGCGCCAGTTACCGGCGAGTCCGTGTGCGGCGGCCGCAGCCTTGACCTGCTGGTCCATCTGCTCGACGGCAGCTTCCACATAGGCGGAGCACGCGGCATCGAGCACGGCTCCCTCTAGGGGCTGCTGGGCTCCCGTGGTGCGCAGGCGACGCTCGGCGTCCATGCCGAGGGTGCATGCCATGAGCGCGGCAAAGCGGGCGTCTTTGAGATGTCGATAGATATCGCGACCGCGCAGCTCAACGTTGGTTCCAACCAGACGGATGCTGGGCTCTCCCTGCTCGTCCACGCCCATGGCGTCGACGGCAAATACGCGGTGCACGCCACGGGGCTCAATGTCCAGTTCCAAACGTTCAACGACAAGCTCAATACGTCGTGACAGCTCGGGTTCAATCTGCTGGCCGCCGTAACCCAGATACCGCAGCATCTCGGCACGATCGACGCGGGGATGGTGGGCATCATCGATACGGTAGAGCGCCGGCGACGCAAGGTCGGCCGGCACTTCACCAAAAGCTGTATCGATGTGCGGTTTTTCCATTACCCCAGGCGCTCCATAATGGTTGCGGCGATCTCAGGACAATTCATAGTGTATAGGTGTAGACCGTCGGCACCGTGCTCCTTAAGGTCGCAAAGCTGACGGGCGGCATAATCTACACCGGCTGCCTGCAGGCTCTCGGGGTCGTTCTCGTATTTGGCGAGAATCTTGATGACGGGGGAGGGCAGCGACGCGCCGCACATAAAGACCATGCGGCTGATCTGCGACTTGCCCATAAACGGCATGATGCCTGCGGTAATGGGCACAGTGATACCGGCCTTGTCGGCAAGCTCGCGAAAACGGTAGAAGCACTCGTTATCAAAAAAGAGCTGCGTCACAAAGAAGCTCGCGCCGGCGTCCTGTTTTTGCTTGAGGTATTCGACCGAAGCGTTGAGATTCTCACAGGCAATGTGGCCCTCGGGGTAGGCTGCGGCGCCCACGCAAAAGCCGGCGTCGACGAGCTCGGGGATGAGGTCGCGGGCGTAGGCGTAGTCCGAGGCGGGCTTGTCATCCTCGCTCGCGCCGGCGGGAAGATCGCCACGCAGGGCCAGCACATTTTCTACGCCGGCGGAGCGGTATTCGTCGATCTTGGCGGCGATATCGGCATGCGTGCGACCAACGCAGGTGAGGTGCGCCACTGAGGGCGTATCGAATTCGCTCGTAATCATATGCGCGATGGGGGCGGTGGCGGCGCCGTTGCCCGAGCCGCCGGCCGAGCAGGTGACCGAGACAAAGCTCGGCGAAAGCTTGCACAGATTGCCAGCCACCTCGCGAGCCGTGTCGAGGGTAAGCTCGCCCTTGGGCGGGAACATCTCAAACGAAACGGGCGTGGTGCCCTGGGATGCTGCCTGCTTAAAAACCTCGTCGACGCGCATATCGTGCTCCTTTAGATACATTAGCGTGATGTGTTGTAAGGATTCTACAGCACCGCTGCGCTACGGTGGAGTTTTACTCGCCATTTGGAAATATCAATCGAAGATGTTTCGCTATCGGCATTCCCTATAACAGCGTAGCTAATTTGGAGCTTTTTTATCCCATCAACCAGGTACGCAGGGTAGTCTTTTTGGGACGGGGCTTTTTTAGCTACCCAATCCGGCGCCTCCAAAGCTTGAGACCATATTTAAATAGGGCAGCTAAAAAAGCCCCGTCCCAAAAAGACTACCTGTAAACCATGCGGAGAGATCTGCAATTTATACAGTTGATTGACTGTTGAGGGTGGCAACATCGCCGCGATGCGGTAACCTCATTGATTAGTTTCGCGACGGCAACATAACGGTAATGTCGCGGAAACACGGCGAGTCTAAGCTATGACTCGTTCGTTAGTAATCAACACCGCTTCTCACGCGGTGCCGATACGAAGGGAGTTCCGTATGGCTGAACTTACTGACCGCTTCGGGACCATGGTGTTCTCTGAGGAAGTCATGAAGGACTACCTCCCCAAGGACATTTGGAAACGCCTTGCTGCAACCCTCGAGGACGGTGAGCCGCTCGACCTGGATGTGGCCAACGCCGTTGCCCATGCCATGAAGGTTTGGGCCATCTCCAAGGGCGCGACGCACTACGCGCACTGGTTCCAGCCGCTTTCGGGCATTACTTCCGAGAAGCACGACAGCTTCCTC
The DNA here is from genome assembly GCF_052118485.1 of Collinsella sp. LCP21S3_C7. Lineage (NCBI taxonomy): Bacteria > Bacillati > Actinomycetota > Coriobacteriia > Coriobacteriales > Coriobacteriaceae > Collinsella > Collinsella sp. LCP21S3_C7. The sequence continues at coordinate 81,048 of NZ_JBQKHC010000005.1, forward strand.
GAACCCAACCACGACGGCACCGCTATTACCAAGTTTACGGGAAAGAACCTCATCCAGGGCGAGCCGGACGCCTCCAGCTTCCCCAACGGCGGCCTGCGTGCCACCTTCGAGGCCCGCGGCTATACCGCTTGGGATCCCACCAGCCCCGCCTTTATCAAGGACGATGTCCTGTGCATCCCCACGGCTTTCTGCTCCTACACGGGCGAGGCCCTGGACAAGAAGACCCCGCTGCTGCGCTCCATGACCGCGCTCTCGCGTGAGTCCAAGCGCGTTTTGGCGCTGTTTGGTAAGACCCCCAAGAAGGTCGTTCCTTCCGTGGGCGATGAGCAGGAGTACTTCCTGATCAAGAAGGACGCTTACCGCAAGCGCAGGGACCTGGTCATCACCGGCCGCACCCTCTTTGGTGCTGCTCCCTGCAAGGGCCAGGAGCTCGAGGAGCACTACTTTGGCGCTATCCGCCCCACCGTCTCGGCCTATATGAAGGACCTGGACGATGAGCTGTGGGCGCTTGGCATTCCCGCCAAGACCAAACACAACGAGGTCGCTCCCTGCCAGCATGAGCTCGCCCCCGTCTATGGCGAGGTCAACGAGGCCATCGACCAGAATCTGGTCATGATGGAGAAGATGAAGCTCATCGCCTCCCGCCACGATTTGGTCTGCCTGCTGCACGAGAAGCCCTTCGAGGGCATCAACGGTTCGGGCAAGCACAATAACTGGTCGCTTGGCACCGAGTCCGAGAATCTGCTCGATCCGGGCGACACCCCGCTCGACAACCTGCAGTTCATCGTCTTCCTCACCGCGGTGATCGAGGCCGTCGATAACTATCAGGAGCTCCTGCGTGCCTCCGTTGCCTCGGCCGGCAACGACCATCGTCTGGGCGCCAACGAGGCTCCTCCGGCGATTATGTCCATCTTCCTGGGCGACCAGCTTACCGAGGTCGTCGAGAAGATCATCGATGGCAAGGCTTCCGTCCATGCCACGCGCGGCGTGCTCGACCTGGGCGCCGATACCCTGCCCAAGCTGATGCAGGACAACACCGACCGCAACCGCACCTCTCCGTTCGCCTTCACCGGCAACAAGTTCGAGTTCCGTGCCTGCGGCTCCGAGCAGAACGTCTCCGACTCCAACCTGGTGCTCGATGCCGCCGTGGCCAAGTCGCTCAAGTCCTTCGCCGACGCACTCGAGGGTACGCCCGAGGATAAGTTCCAGGACGCCGCGCTCGAGTACTGTAAGAAGGTGCTGACCGATCACCAGCGCATCCTGTTCTCCGGCGACGGTTACTCCGACGAGTGGCCCATCGAGGCCGAGAAGCGCGGCCTTGCCAACAACAAGACCACGGCCGACGCTCTTCCCGCCTTTGTTTCCGATAAGGCTATCGCGCTCTTTGAGGAGACGGGCGTCCTGACCAAGGCCGAGGCTCAGTGCCGCTACGACTGCAAGCTCGAGAAGTACAACAAGCTCATGAACATCGAGGCTACCACGATGATTCGCGAGGCACGTCGTACCTATCGTCCGGTCATTACCGCCTATGCCACCAAGGTCGCTAAGGGCCTTGAGACAATTCGTGCCGCCGGTGCTGAGGCCGCAATGCAGTGCGAGCAGAACACGCTCAACAAGCTCTGCAACGGTATCACCGCCATCAACGACTCCATCAAGGCGCTCGACGCCGTGCATCAGAAGGCCGAGGCTCTCGATGGCCAGGAGCAGGCCAATGTGTATGCACACGAGGTCGTTCCCGCTATGGATACGCTGCGTGCCTCCGTGGATGCCATGGAGGAGATCGTGGCCGCCGACTACTGGCCGGTCCCGACCTACGATGACATCCTGTTCTACGTGTAGGGCATAGCCAACATATCGTCACGGTATTAAGCCGGGGTCCGCATCGCGCGGGCCCCGGCTTTTTGATTGCGAAGGACGCTTTGGAGTCCGTTTTGCCGCCGATTTGCCGTGGTCCGCACCCTGTCGGGTTCGAATCCCGGCACATGGGTAGAAAAAAGCCCGTCACCGCGGGGGTAACGGGCTTCTCGTTTCAAATGGTGCCCCCAGCGGGATATCCGCGTGCGGCTGGCGCCGCCCGCCTTCGCTGCGTCGCTTCGCTCCTTGCGTGCTGCGCTGGAAAATGCTTCGCGTTTCCTCAGCTCCGCACCCTGTCGGGTTCGAATCCCGGCATATCGGTAACAAAAAGCCCGCTACTGAATTGGTAACGGGCTTCTCAGATTCTGTGGTGCCCCCAGCGGGATTCGAACCCGCGATATCCACCTTGAAAGGGTGGCGTCCTTGGCCGCTAGACGATGGGGACAGCGGGAAAGAGTATAGCAGACTTTTTTATCCGTTCACATATCGTTGGCAAACTGAAAAACCACCACAAAGATGCCTGTCCCTTTGTGGTGGCGGGGCGTTAGGGGAGGAGCTTCATGGCGGCGTCGTGGGCGGCGTGCTCGTAGGTGTCGTCGAGGGGCTTGAGCGGCAGCAGGGCGGCGGCCTGTGCATCGCCACGGCGCTCGAGGGCATGGGCGATGAGCCAGTCGGCGAGCTCAGGGTTCTTGGGCAGTGCCGGTCCGTGTAGGTACGTGCCGATGACGCCCTTGTAGATGAGGCCCTCAAAGCCGTCGTCGCCGTTGTTGCCGGTGCCCGTGACGACAGATGTTCCGAGCGGCGTGGCCTCTGCATCGAGCAGGGTGCGGCCGCCGTGGTTCTCGAACCCCACAAAGGGCTCGGGTGCCAGGTCGGTCTTGACAGCGACGTTGCCTATCAGGCGGTCGGAGCCGCGCACGGTCTCGGCGGCGATGACACCTAGACCCTCGATGCGATTCTCGCCCATATAGTACGAACGACCGAGCAGCTGATAGCTGCCGCAGATAGCGAGCAACGAGCCGCCGTCCTCAACATATGTCGCAACCTTGTCCTTTTGAGCGAGCAGCTCGTGTGCCACAGCCAACTGATCGCGGTCGGCACCGCCGCCCATCATGACGATGTCGGCGTCGGTAAGATCGAGCGTCTCGCCCATGCGGACCTCGTCCACGCGCGCGGGAATGCCGCGCCAGGCGCAGCGGCGCTCGAGGGCGATGACGTTGCCGCCGTCGCCATAGAGGTTGAGGGCGTCGGGATACAGATAGACGATACGCAGCGGGCGCGGAAGCTCGACCGGCGCAATATCGGTGGGGACGGCGCTGCCATCGGTGCGTGTTACGGCGCAGGAGGCAACCGAGCTCGCATCGGCGTCTTTAAGTCCGTCGAGCTCTTTGACCAGCGGCGGGAATGCCGTGTAATTGGCGACGGCGTAGAAGGTGTCATCGGCTGCCTCATCTGCCACGGCGCCGATCGCCTGCTCGATATTCGAGATGATGGCGGCGTCGATGCCGGCGTACTTCAGGCGCACCTGCATGTCGTGCGCGCGCGTACCCCCGGCAAAGGCGACAAGCCCTGGGGTATCGGCGATGCGCTCGAAGTCGACGTCGTAGATCCACGAGACATCGTGGCCGTCGGCGTCGTTGTCATTCAGGAAGAAGGCGCAGAGCCTGCCGCCTGCCGTTTTAATGGACTGGATCTGGCGATCGAAGCCCACGGGATTTTTGGCCAGGTTTGCCTCGACGGTACGGCCGGCAATCTCCCAGCGGCCCATGCGTCCGCCGGCGGGGACGTAGGCATCGAGCGTGGGCTGCAGATGCGCTGCGTCCACGCCCAACTCGCGCGCCGCAAAGAAGGCGGCGGCAACGTTGTAGACCATGTACAGGCCGTTGTAGCGTGTGGCGATGTGCGTTGCGGGCGCTTTTGCCTCGGGTCCAAAGGTCAGGTCAAAGCCGTAGCCGTCGCAGCCGAGCTCAACGCCTGTCACGCGACGGACCAGCGCGGGGCGACCCCAACCGCACGAAGGACAATGATAGGCGCCGAGCTGGCCGTACTGCACATAGTCGTACTCCAGCGGCGCGTTGCATTGCGAGCAAAAACGCGAGTCGCTAATGCGATCGGACTCGGTGCCCGTGGCGCCGTCGATGCCAAAGGCGATGCTCATATTGGGGACGCGTGCGGCGATCGAGGCGCAGAGCGGGTCGTCGGCGTTATAGATGAGCGTCGTTGCCGGCGAAAGCTCCAACGCGTGGGCTATGACGTCCTGGGTGTGGTCGATCTCGCCGTAGCGGTCCAGCTGGTCGCGGAACAGGTTGAGCAGCACAAAGTAGGTCGGCTTGAGCTTGGGCAAGACGCGCACCGTGTAGAGCTCGTCGCACTCAAAGACGCCTACGCGCTTGCCGCTGGCGGCACGCTTAAGATCGCTGCGGCCCTCGAGCAGGGCACCCACCACGCCCGGCTCCATGTTGTTGCCGGCGCGGTTGCATACCACGGTGGCGCCGCTGGCGGCAACGGCGTCGGCGATGAGGTTGGAGGTGGTGGTCTTACCGTTGGTGCCGGTGACCACCACGCTGCGGTCGACAAGGCTCGCGAGGTCGCTTAGCAGCTCGGGGTCGATCTTCATGGCGATGCGGCCGGGGAGTACGCCGCCCTGGCGCTTAAGGATGGAGCGCAGCCCCCAGCGGGCGATATCGCTCGAAGTGCAGGCGAGAGATGAGCGGAAGTTCATGAAGCCGTTCCTAACGTGAATGACATGGTCGTGGCGATCGTGCCGTTAAAAGCCATAACGGCGCGCAAATTCCTGGGCAAGCTGCGATACGTCTTCGCAAGCGTTGGCCCAGGGGGCAAAGTCGGGAGTATCCGAGATGATACCGTCGGCCTCCCAAACTGCCTGGTGCGAAAGGTCCCAGGGGTCGTGCGGCTCGGGCCGGCAGGGAAGGTACGGCGTCTGATACATGGGGTTCAGCAAAAAGAACGCGCCGCCCTCGCAGCGGTTGGCAAACTCACGCAGGGCGCGTGTCGCCGGGCGCATCTTGTTTGTTTTGAACAGCAGGATCGTGCGGGCGAGTAGGTACCAGGGGGAGTTCTCGAGGGCATCGGCCCCCATCTGCTCCTCGAGCTGGTGGGCCAGGGCAAAAAAGCCGTCCTCGTCTTCCAGACGAGCGAGGGCGAGTAGCACGGTGCCAGCAGCTCGGGTGGGATAGCCTTCCGCCTTAAGAACACGGCGAGAATAGTTGACGGCAGCACGGTAGCGAGCGCTCGCCATGCACAGCTGCGAGATGGCCTCGAGCGTGTGGAGCCACCCGATAAGCGCCGGCTCGCTCACGGTGAGATCGGCCGCCGTCACGCCGTCTGCCAGCACCTTGTTGGTCCAGTAGTGCGGGGCCTCCATATCGAATCCGGGCACGCTTTGCCGTAAGTAATCGGCTGTGGTCGCCTCGAGCTTCATCAGGTCGCCCAGGCAGGCGTCGACGGGCGTGTCCGCCAAAATGATGGCAAGCAGATGGGCATCGAAGACATACGCATCGACGCGGACGATCTTGAGCAGCTCATCGCGCATATCGTCGAACAGGCGGTTGCGCGTCTGCTCAAACTCCTCATCGCTGCCCATATCCTCGATACGATGGAGCTCGTCGAGCAGGTGGCGGTGAACACCGGCATAGGAAAGCAGTGCCTGGGCATGCTCGGTCTGCGCATACTTATGAGGGTTGACGCTCACGTCGTTATGGACAAGATCGCGCGCTGCATCGGTGAGTTCGGGGTGCGACGCAACGTAGGCGCGCTCCAGGTAGGCGGGGATGTAGACGCTCGGATCCATTAGAGGTCTCCTCCCTTAAACGGCAAGCCCTGCTCGGCCGCCCGCAGGATGCGCTCGTCAATCTGGGAACGCACGATATCGTTGGTGGCGACCCAGGCGGCAAAGCTGGCGTTGTCGGGGGCGCCCAAGCCCTCCTGCAGTACCGGCGTCGCTTCGGACAGCGCAAGGACAAGCTCGTCGGTGGAGCCCACGCCCACGTTGACGCGGGCATAGACGCCATCGGGAAACTCGGTTTGAAAGTAAAGCGCCTCGGCTGCGTGCGGGCACGAGCGCGCAAGGATGCGCAAGTAGTGTTCGGCGCCCTCGTAGTCCAGCTCGCGCCAGGCAGCGCTCATCAGCGCGATGAGCGTCCACGGGTCTAAGTCGCGCTCCGCGTCCTTGGGACGACGGCGCAGCGGCGTGTTGGCGAGATAGGGGACGGAGTGGGCAGAGCGAAAGCGTTTGAGCTCCTCGGCGGGGTATTCGAGTTTTGCCATGGCGAGCATCGCAGTGTGGCGGACACCGGCCGGATCGTTGGGGGCAAAGTCCAGGCTGCGGTCTGCGGTTTCGAGCGACAGGCGGTAACGGCCGCTAATGAGGGCGCGCGACGCAAGGGCGGCAAGCCAGCGCAGGTAGGGGCGGCGTGTAAGGTCGCCTGCGGCCTCGCGCTCGTAGGGGTCCTGCGCCGAGGCGATCTTGAGTGCCAGGTCGTGCTCGACTTCATCGCACTTGGATATCAAGTACTGTACGTACTCCTCGTTGGAGTTAGCGGTGAGGGCGGTCAACATGCGCTGAGCGTCCCAGTTGGTCGGGTCGAGCGCGGCTGCCTCGCGAAGCATGTTTTCGGCAGCGGTCTCTTCTTGCTCTGCCTGGGTATCGTCAGGGATAAAGGGAATGCGGTAGTCGACAGCCTCGACTACCTTGGCAATCAGATGTCCGGCGCGGTCGCGGTCGTGCACGATGAGCGGCGCGGGGTTGCGGGTGAATTGTTCCATCAGACGCTCTACGGCAGGGCCGTCGGTGAGCGGGATATTGTCGCGGCGCAAGGCCTCAAGAACGAGGCGATGGCAATCTTCTTGAATGGGATCGAATGCCATGGGGCCTCCTTTGCTGCGGTTAGGGTTCAAATGTCTCTATATAAGGTTCTAGTTTACCCGCATGAGGCACATTGGGAGTGCCGCACTTGGACATGCACCTTTGCACCACGAAGACGGATGTCGCACAAATGTCGGCACCTTGGACGACCGAGTGGTATCACGGTGCCGCAAACGGTCGATTTTTGGCGGCGAACGGTGTGTCTTTTGGAGGGGCACAGTCCTGCCCTGGATATGTGGTCAACCTTGATAAAACGTTTGCCCAGCTTGGGAGTATGAATGCCGCATAAGGGTCTTCAGGGATAGAAAAAACGTTTCATCATTGTCGACTTTCGGTAAATAACTGACCAACCAGAACGGTAAAATAATATTTGTCTGAGCGTTGAGACGTTTAGACATCGCGCATTGTCATCGCCGGCAACGCGCAAAACGGTCCTAACGGAGCCAATCGGGTGCTCCGTTATATACGCAAGTCTAAGAGGGGCTTGTTTAGGAGGCACAGTATGGGACGTTTTACCAATCCTCGCGATCTGTACTTTGGTGAGGGCGCTCGCCACGAGGTGAAGAACCTCAAGGGCAGCAAGGCCATCATCGTGACCGGCGGCGGCTCCATGCGCCGCGGCGGTTTTTTGCAGGACATCGAGGCCGACCTCAAGGAGGCCGGTTTCGAGGTCAAGCTGTTCGAGGGCGTCGAGTCCGATCCGTCCGTCGAGACGGTCATGAAGGGCGCCGAGGCCATGACCGAGTTCCAGCCCGACTGGATTATCGCCATTGGCGGTGGCTCGCCCATCGATGCCGCTAAGGCTATGTGGCTGTTCTACGAGTATCCCGAGGAGACCTTCGAGGAGGCAGTCGTCCCGTTCTCCTTCCCGGAGCTCCGTCAGAAGGCTCACTTCTGCGCCATCTCCTCTACCTCCGGCACCGCTACCGAGGTCACCGCGTTCTCCGTCATCACCGACTACGCCAAGGGCATCAAGTACCCGCTGGCCGACTTCAACATCACCCCTGATGTCGCCATCGTCGACCCCGAGCTCACCTACACCATGCCCGCCAAGCTGTGCGCTCACACCGGTATGGACGCTCTGACTCACGCCATCGAGGCCTACGTCTCCACCGCTGGTTCCATGTACACCGACGCCAACGCCCTGCATGCTATCCGCGAGATCGTCGAGTGGCTGCCCAAGTCCTATCAGGGCGATCATGAGGCCCGCCAGCACATGCACGACGCCCAGTGCATCGCCGGCATCGCCTTCTCCTCGGGTCTGCTGGGCATTGTCCACTCCATGGCTCACAAGACCGGTGCCGCCTTTGAGGGCGACCACATCATCCACGGTTGCGCCAACGCCATGTACCTGGGCAAGGTCATCCAGTTCAACGCCAAGGACGCTCGCGCCAAGAGCCGCTACGCCTTCATCGCCAAGGAGATCCTGCACCTCGCCGGCGAGACCGAGGACGAGCTGGTCGAGGCTCTGGTCCAGGAGATTCGCGACCTCAACGACAAGCTCGACATCCCGCAGGGCATCAAGAACTACGGTGCCAAGGGCGTGAAGGCCGACGAGTCCATCATCGATTACGATGAGTTCGAGGCTAAGAAGCACGACGTTGCCGCCAACGCCATCCTCGACGCCTGCACGGGCTCCAACCCGCGCCAGCCGTCTCAGGAGGAGATGGAGCAGCTGCTCGAGTGCGTCTACACCGACACCCCGGTCACGTTCTAATCGGCACACATTGTTCTGATAAGGGTCTCGCGCTCTGTGCGCGGGACCCTTTTTCTATGGTGCAATCTAACCTGTCCTCAATGCGCCAAGTTGCCACAAGGGGACAGGTGGCTTTGCACCAATCGTTGTTTGATGAAGGGCGGATTCTCGTATGGCGCTTCCTATGGTTTATGGCGGTCCCGGCCGGTATGTTCAGGGGCCGGGCGAACTTTCGCGTCAGGGCAGATACCTGTCGTGGTTGGGATGCTCCGCCTATGTCCTGTTTGACCAAGGCACCGAGGACCGGCTGCGCAAGCAGATCGTCGATGGATTTCTGGATGAAGATCTAAGCGAGCCGTTCTTTAAGATTTATGACGGTCCGTGTACGGAAGAGGCCGTTGTCGAAATGGCTAAGGAAGCCCAGGCTGAGTATTGCGACATGGTGGTGGGTATTGGCGGCGGCAAGATGCTCGATATCGCCAAGGCCGTTGCGTTTTATGCCGAGTTGCCGTTGTGCGTATGCCCCACGGCGGCTTCGATGGACGGCCCGTGCAGCGCGATTTCGGTGCTGTATCACGAGGATGGGTCGTTCGACCGCTATCTGATGCTCGAAAAGAATCCAGATTTGGTTGTGGTCGATACCGGCGTGGTCGCGGCGGCTCCGCTGCGTATGACGGTCGCTGGTATGGGCGACGCGCTGGCAACGTATTTCGAGGCTCGTTCGTGCGCCGCGGCGCACGGCGCCAACGAGCACGGTGGCGCGCCGGGACACTTGGCCTTGGTTGCGGCTCGTGCCTGCTATGACACGCTTATGGAGTTTGGTGTCGCTGCCAAGCGCGATCTTAAAAAGGGTCGTATATCGCCGGCGGTTGAGCGCCTGATCGAGTGCAATATCCTACTCTCGGGCGTCGGCTTTGAGAGCGGTGGCCTAGCGCTTGCCCATGCTATCGCCAACGGCCTGACGATTCTGCCCGAGTGCAAGGCCATGCACGGTGAGGCCGTGGCATTTGGCCTGGTGGTGCAGCTTCGTTTGGAGCGCGCGCCCGAGCTTGATCAGGTGCTCGAGTTTTGCCAGCGCGTTGGTCTGCCGACGACACTCGAGGAGCTGGGCCTTGGTGAGATTTCCGATGCCGACCTGCTGAGCGTTGCGGACGCAACTTTTAAGAACGAGCGCAATATGGCTAACGAACAGGCCAAGGTGACCAAACAAAAGCTCGTGCAGCTCATGTGCGAGGCATAGCTTGGCGCTTGATTGACCTTGTGCAATCGAGGCGGCGATAGGCCATAGGCTATTTGTCTCAATGATGCGCCGCATGTAATTTGCCCGAGGCGTGGGCCGATGGCGTATCATTATCTCTTGCTTGTTTGCACTGCTCAGGGAGGGGCCGCGCATGGCGCAGGAACACGATCTGTTTGATGACATTATCGAGATCAGCAAGGGTTTCGACTTTCTTAAAAACCCGCTTGGCGGTGTGACCGATGCGCTCGATCCGTCGGCGCCGCAGTGGAATCCCGCCGACTACAAGGAGCGTCCGCGCGGCAACACCATTCCGTGCCTGACCTGCAAAAACGAAAAGAGTGGCTGCTCCGCGTGCATGGATGTGTGCCCGGTCAACGCTATCGAGGTCGAGGAAGACTCCATCGAGATTCTCGACTCCTGCCGCAAGTGCGGCCTGTGCGCCGCTGCCTGTCCGACCGAGGCAATCTTCTCGCCGCGCCTGGCGCCCAAAAACCTGTATGACGACATTGTCTCGGCGGCAACGAGCCACGAGACCGCCTACGTCACCTGCACGCGCGCCCTCAAGCGCATGCCGCGCGAGAACGAGGTCGTCGTTGCCTGCGTGGGCGATATTACGGCCGAGACCTGGTTCTCGGTACTGGCGGACTATCCCAACGTGAGTGTGTACCTGCCCCTGGGCGTGTGCGATAAATGCCGCAACACCGGCGGCGAGGATATCCTGGGCGAAGCGATTGCGAAGGCTGAGGAGTGGTCTGGCACGGGTATGGGCCTGGAGGTCGACCCCAAGAGCCTCAAGTGCCATAAGCTTCGCGAGTACGAGCGCAAGGAGTACATGGAAAAGATTGCCCGCACGACGGGTCTGACGGTGACCAAGCTCAACCCGGCGACGGCGGCGCTGGCCTCGGTGACGCAGAAGTTGAAGGCCCATCGCCATCAGATTACCCAGCTGGAGCGCACGCTCAACACCATGTGCGGCACCACGACGGCAAAGCGTCGCCGTTCGCTCACGCATGGGCGGCAGCTGGTGCTTTCGACACTGCAGAACCATCCCGAGCTTGCCCAGAACATGCAGGTGAGCACGCCGGAGTGCGATTTTGACAAGTGCACGTCGTGTGGCGAGTGCGTCAATGTATGCCCCACGTTCGCCTGCGATTTGGTGGGAAGCGGCCGCTTCGCGTTGGAGTCCACATATTGCTTGGGCTGCGGCGCCTGTGTCAAGGTTTGTCCCGAACATGCGCTCAAGCTGGTCGAACACGATGCGTCCAACTTGGTTGTCGTCGACCCCGAAGCCGAGGAAAAGGCCGCTCAGAAGGCCAAAGCCCACGAAGAGGCCCAAAAGGTAAAAGCCGAGGCGAAGGCCAAGCTCGACAAGATGCTCGACCAGGTGGAGAAGCTCGCGGACTAGCCAGCTACCCCAATCTCTGCTTCATTTGCGCCGCCGCGGTGTCCGGATTCGCCCGGATGCTGTGGCGGCGCTATACTTATACAGTTTGAAGTACCTGTACCAAAAGGAGCTGTCGTGTCCCTTTCCATCGGTATCGTGGGCCTGCCCAACGTGGGCAAGTCGACGCTGTTCACCGCGCTTACCAAAAAGACCGGCCTTGCCGCCAACTACCCGTTCGCCACGATCGACCCCAACGTGGGTATCGTCGATGTGCCCGATAGCCGCCTGCAAAAGCTCGCCGACATTGTCAACCCTGGCCGCATTGTGCCGGCTACGGTCGAGTTTGTCGACATCGCGGGCCTGGTGAAGGGTGCCAACGAGGGCGAGGGCCTGGGCAACCAGTTCTTGGCAAACATTCGCGAGACCGACGCTATCTGCGAGGTCGTGCGCTATTTTAAGGATCCCAACGTCATGCGTGAGGTGGGTCGCACGGGCGAGTTCGTCGATCCCGCCGGCGATGCCGACACCATCATGACCGAGCTTATCCTGGCCGACATGGGCACGCTCGAAAAGCAGCTGCCTAAGCTCGAGAAGGAGGCTAAGCGCGACAAGGAGCTCATGCCCAAGTTTGAGGTCGCCAAGCGCCTGCTCGCCTGGCTCAACGAGGGCAAGCGCGCCGCGTCCATGGAGATGACCGACGAGGAGCGCGCCGCTGCCAAGGGCCTGTTCCTACTCACCATGAAGCCCATCTTGTATGTGGCCAACGTGGACGAGGACATGCTCAACGAGGACCTGGCGCCCATCGATGGCGTCAAGCCACTGCCGATCTGCGCCAAGATCGAGGCCGAGCTTTCCGAGCTCGATCCCGAGGATGCGGCCGACTACCTGGAGAGCCTGGGCCTGGAGCAGCCCGGCCTGGACGTGCTCGCGCAGGCAGCCTACAAGCTGCTCGGTCTGCAGTCGTTCTTTACGGCTGGTGAGATGGAGGTCAAGGCCTGGACGGTGCGTCAGGGCGCGACCGCCCCGCAGGCCGCCGGTGTCATCCATACCGACTTTGAGCGCGGCTTTATTAAGGCCGAGGTCATTGGCTATGACGACTACATCGAGCTCGGTGGCGAGCAAGGCGCCAAGGCTGCAGGCAAGCTGCGCATCGAGGGCAAAGAGTATGTCATGGCCGATGGCGACGTCGTGCACTTCCGCTTTAACGTGTAAGGACGGCGAGCATGTTTAAATATGGAAAAAAAGCTGGCTACATGGGCATCGCGCTGCTGGTGCTTGCAGTGCTTCCGCTGGTGGTCGCAGCGTTTGTAATCCCCAACATTGGTCCCGAGGTGGCAACAAAGTTTAATGCCGCCGGTGAGGTGACGCGCTGGGGCAAGAGCTACGAGCTGCTGGCATTGCCGGTGCTCAACCTGCTGCTGAGCGTGGCGACGTACTTTACGGCGGGACGCCAGGCAAAGAACAATGAGGACTCCGCCGCCATGGCGCGCATCGTGTGCGAGCGCTACCTGCGAAACGGCTGCATCACGGGCGTATTCCTCAACGTAATTAACGTCTACTTTATGTATTCGGCGATTACCGGCACAGGCTTTGGCCTGGGCTTTTAGCTTGCGCCTTTAGGCAACGAGCCTGCAAGCATATTCGATGGCTGCTGCGAGGCCGCCGCTCGATCGTGGTTGAAAGACCACATCGGCGGCGGCCTCGTTTTCGTATCCGGCACCGCGAAGGCAGAGCGCGATACCGGCTTCCAAGAGAAGGGGCAGGCCACACTGGCTGGTTGCGATTACGGCGGCCTGATTGAGTGAGCAGCCGTGCGCTTGGCATTGGATGGCAAGTTCACCTTGCGCCGGGCAAGGGACCAAAACGGCGGCGACGCGACTTGATAGCAATGCAAATGCTGTGCGCTCATCGGGCGAAAGGCATTCTGCTTCAACGACGACGAGCTTGGGAGGTGCGCTGTTTGTGCGAAGCGTGGCTCGGTACATGCGGACCGAAGAACCCGACATAGAAAACTCCTGTATATTGGGCAAAACGTAAACTATAGTTTACGTTTTTGTTTTGCTCCATTTCAAACTCGTCTGCATGAACGAACATGCGAAACAGATTCTTGGCGAGCGAGTCGAGCGGACGCGCAAGGCCCTTGGTATCTCCAAGGTCGATTTTTGCGTGGCGGTTGGAATCAGCCGACCTTATCTCGATCAAATCGAAAGCGGAACGGCAAACAGCACGCTCGAGATTTTATTTAAACTTGCGCCCGCGCTTGGCATGACGGTGTCAGAGCTTCTCGAGGGCATTGAGTAGGCGTTTTTGCCAGATTTGTCGTTTGCTGAACGGGTCCCCCCGACGGCGGCGTGCAAAAACCCGAGTATTCAGCATCCCTCAATAAATTGACAGCAACCGAAGGCGCAAATACGATGCTTGCTGTTTTGGATTATCCACAAAATTCATTATTATGAGGAATAATAGAAGCGTGGGACGAGCCTATCGAACCGAAAAGCGATTTACAGCTAGCGGTTTTAACGTTTCCGGAAGGGGCGGGTGCTGAAAACTCCGCTTTTTGCACGTTCCGAGAGGTACCACGTGCCCTACAAGGCCCAAAGAGGCGGATTTTGTTTTAGCTACACCATCGGGATGCGGTCATGGTTGACTTGGCTGTAGAACAGGCGCTGAATCTCGGCCGCATCACGTGACTGGCCGAGCGCCCACATGGTCTTGGCCACGAGCGTTTCGGTGGTCATATCGTCGCCGCGCAAAATACCCGGATGGTCGGCGTAGGCACGGCCGACCTCATAAACACCCAGATCGAGGCCCTCTTCGGGGACCTGTGTGGTCATAACGACGGTGCGACCCGAATCGACCCAGCGGAAAATCGCCTCCTGGAATGACTCGCCGGACTCGCCAAACTCGGGAATACCGCCAATGCCAAAGGTCTCCAGAATTACGGCGTCGTAGCTATCGGTCAGGGCGTCCAATATGCCTGGATTCACGCCGGGCGTGAGCTTAAGGACAAACACGCGCGGGTCGATACTGTCGTAGAAACGAACCGGGCTCTCATTCTGGTGGGTGCCGTGGAGCCCGTTGCGCACGATGCGGTCGTTGCGGATGTAGGCAATGGGCGGATAGTTGACGCTGATGAACGCGTTAAAGCTCATGGTGCGCTGCTTGCGGGCGCGCGTGCCGGCGATGGCCACACCGCCAAACACGATTGAGACGTCGTGCGAATGCTCGTCGAGCGCATAGAGCAGGCTCTGGTACAGATTGAGCTTGGCATCGGTAAAGGGGTTGCCCATGGGCTTTTGCGAGCCGGTGAGCACGATGGGCTTGGGGCTGTCCTGAATCAGGTAAGAAAGCGCCGCCGCGGTGTAGCTCATGGTGTCGGTGCCGTGCAGAATCACGAAGCCGTCGTGGTCAGCATAACCCTCGACGATGACGTCGCGGATACGCATCCAGTCACTCGGACGCATATTGGTGCTGTCGATGTTCATGGGCTGCACGACGTCGAGCTCGCAGAGGCCCGAGATCTCGGGGACGCTCTGGGCGAGCTCCTCACCGGTCAGGGCGGGAGAGAGGCCGTTGCCGTCCTCGGTCGATGCAATGGTGCCGCCCGTGGCGATGAGAAGGATGCGCTTCATGTTGGTGTTCCTATCGTATTTGCCGCCCCAGAGGCGGAGTCGTTCGGCAGTATTGTGGCACAGGGCGTCCAATGTTCAAACGTATTACATCATCTGTAACGTTTGGTAACACTTCAATTGCCGTCAAATAGGGGCCCAGGTCGTGCGTTTGCCGTGCGCTGATGGCTGCGAGGGACGAGAAACCCCATATAACGTGTACACTATGAAAGTTATTCTCGTTTATTCGCGCGGGTGGGCATCGGCTCCCCGCCAACAAGAGGGGGAAACCATGGATCAAAAGGCTTCCGCAAAGGTCCTCGTACTCGACTTTGGTGCGCAGTACGGTCAGCTCATTGCCCGTCGCGTCCGCGACCTCAACGTGTATTCCGAGATTGTTCCCTGCGACATCTCGGCCGATGAGATTCGCGAGATGAACGCCTCTGCGCTCATCCTTTCCGGCGGCCCGGCCTCCGTGTATGCCGAGGACGCTCCGTCCATCGATCCTGCCATCTTTGACCTGGGCCTTCCCGTCCTGGGCTTCTGCTACGGCCATCAGATCACGGCCGTGACGCTCGGCGGCAAGGTCGGCCACTCAGAGGTGGGCGAGTACGGCCGCGCCACTATTACGCGCACTGCCGGCGCCAAGCTCTTTAACTCCACGCCCATGCAGCAAACCGTGTGGATGAGCCACCGCGACGCCGTGTCCGAGGTGCCCGAGGGCTTTACCGTTACCGCCAGCACCGACGTGTGCCCGGTTGCCGCCATGGAGTGCCCCGAGCGCAAGATTTTCACCACGCAGTTCCACCCCGAGGTCAAGCACTCCGAGTACGGTCAGCAGCTGCTGAGCAACTTCCTGTTTGAGATCTGCGGCCTGGAGCCCAATTGGAGCATGGACAACCTGGTCGAGACCATGACGGCCGAGTTCCGCGAGAAGGTCGGCGACGACCGCGTGATTCTGGCCCTGTCCGGTGGCGTCGACTCCTCCGTCGTGGCTGCGCTGGGCGCTCGCGCCGTGGGCAAGCAGATGACCTGTGTGTTCATCAACCACGGCCTGCTGCGCAAGGGCGAGCCCGAGCAGGTGGAGGAGGTCTTCACCAAGCAGTTCGATGTCGACTTTATCCACGTTCACGCCGAGGACCGTTATGCCGAGCTTCTGGCCGGCGTGACCGAGCCCGAGGAGAAGCGCCGCATCATCGGCACTCAGTTCTGGAAAGAGTTCTTCGCCGTGGCGCAGCAGCTCGAGACCGATGGCAAGCCGGTCAAGTACCTGGCTCAGGGCACCATCTACCCCGACATCATCGAGTCCGGCGCTCGCAAGACGGGCGGCAAGACGGCCACCATCAAGAGCCATCACAACCTGATCCCGTTCCCGGAGGGCGTACACTTCGACCTCATTGAGCCGCTTGATCACTTCTTTAAGGACGAGGTCCGCGCGCTTGGTCTGGCACTGGGCCTGCCGGGTCATATCGTGTTCCGTCAGCCTTTCCCGGGCCCGGGTCTGGCCATCCGCATTATCGGTGCGGTCGACAAGGAGAAGCTCGAGATCCTCAAAAACGCCGATGCCATCGTGCGCGAGGAGCTGGATGCCTACAACCAGCGCCTGTTTGAGCAGACCGGCGAGCGCAACTCTGAGCACAGCTGCTGGCAGTATTTCGCGGTCCTGCCCGACATCAAGTCTGTTGGCGTTATGGGCGACGAGCGCACCTATCAGCGCCCGATCATCCTGCGTGCCGTCGAATCCAGTGATGCCATGACCGCCGACTGGGCCAAGCTGCCCTACGATGTGCTGGCCCGCATTTCCGGCCGCATCGTGGCCGAGGTTCCCGGCGCCAACCGCGTGTGCTACGACATTACGTCCAAGCCGCCCGCGACCATCGAGTGGGAGTAGGCTGATAGGGTTCTGACCTGCACTTTTGAGTGCCGTACTGTGCCGCTGAGTTTCGTTTCGTACGAGAGTCATGGCAAAGCCGTCAGCGACGGCGGTGAGTAAATACGAAAATTGAGCCTCCGTTCCCGTGCTGGGACGGAGGCTTTTTCTTTGCCTTTTTACTCCCTTTCACCTGCGATTTTGCTATTTACTCCCCGTATTTCAAGACGGCAAAGTATGGGGCGGTATTCGGAGGAATGGGAGTAAGAATTTATCCCAAGTGAGTAGACGTGCGATTTTTGTCCCCGATAACGAAAAGGGGCCGTTTTAGGTCCTTTGAAACTCAAATCGAACTCAATCGGCTTTTCGGCGGTCTCTGCACGGCGTTTCCCCAGGTGGTTAATGGGGAGTAAAGAATCTCGCCATCTCAATGAAAACGGGAGTAACCAGGGGAAATGCCGCGGCGTACTGCTGTGTGCTGCCGTGTAAGCCACCGCGTCATTTACTCCCCGTTTACGCTTGAAATGCCTTGGCATGCAATGGAGAGTAAAAACTCAGCATACGCAGGTGCGAGCGGAGCTCACCGACTATCCTGGCGCCCTGATTCGGTTTTAGTGGTAGCGAAATGCGGAGAGCTGCTACAGCGAGGCTTTCCAGTCCTCGTACTCGGCGGCGTCGATCTCGCCGTTCTCGAGCCGTGCGCGCTTCTCGGCCCACAGCTGGATCGCCATCGCCGCTTTGGGCGCGTGAGGCGCCTTGGGGTTCAGAGAGAGCCCCGTGCCGTCGGCTGCGGGCACGATGCCGAATGAGTCCTCGAGCCGCACGAGCAGCGATATGAGGTCGCCCGCGGTTTCGACGCCGTAATCCTTGAGGGCGTTGACGGATACGCCTAGTGCTGCGGCGATGGATTCGAGCAGCTCGGGCTTCACGGCGCGGATGCCGCTCTCGTAGTGGCGCACGGCCCCCTCGGTCAGGCCGACCGCCTCGGCAAGCTGCGCTTGCGTCATGCCGCGCGACTTGCGGTACCGCCTTATGTTCTCGCCTACGGACATGCGCCCTCCTCCTGGAATTACGTACCCGCACATCTTACCAGCGTACGCAAATGTACGCAATTCTATTGACAGTACAGATATGTACGTTTACTCTGAATCTGTAAACCGTACGTATCTGTACGCTAATGACAGGAGGAGCCATGGACGAGAAGGTGGCAAAGACGCCGAGACCGCACATGCTGGATGCGGACGAGGTTGCGGAGCTGCTGAGGATCAAGAAAGGCAGCGCCTACGAGGTGATCAGGAAGATAAACGCCGAGCAGGAGGCGCGCGGGCGCGTGGTTATCCGCGGACGCGTTCGAAGTGACGTCTTCGACGCCCTGTACTTCCCGGAGGTGGACTGACATGCCGGTGTACAAGGACGACAGCAACGGCACGTTCTTCGTGCAGTGCTACTACCGCGACGCCCGCGGCTCGAAGCGCCACAAGACAAAGCGCGGCTTCTCCTCCGAGGTGGAGGCGGCCGTATGGGAAAGCCAGTTCAAGAGCCTTAACGGCGGGGCCATGGACATGACGTTTTCCGAGTTCGTTGAGGTGTACGCCTCCGAGGTGAAGCCTCGCATACGTGAGCATACGTGGATCACCAAGGAGCACATCATCAACGACAAGCTCGTGCCGTTCTTTGGGGATATGCGCATGTGCGATGTGAGGCCGATCGACGTTATTAGGTGGCAGAACGAGCTTACTGAACACCGGGACGCCGACGGTAAGCCCTGGGCGCCGACGTACCTGCGCACGGTGAACAACCAACTCAACGCCATCTTCAACCACGCCGAGCGCTACTACGGGCTCACCGACAACCCGGTGCGAAGGGTCGACAAGATGGGCTCGAAGAAGGGCGGCGAGATGCAGTTCTGGACCAAGGACGAGTACCTGAGGTTCAGCGAGGCCGTCATGGACAAGCCGCTCTCGTTCCACGCCTTCGAGCTGCTCTACTGGACGGGCATCCGCTGCGGCGAGCTTCTGGCGCTCACTCCGTCCGACTTCATGCTGGAGAGTTCGCGTCTGCGCATCAACAAGTCGTACCAAAGCCTCCACGGCGTAGACACCGTGACCGATCCCAAGACGCCCAAGTCGGTGCGCACGATCGTCATGCCCGCCTTCCTGCGCGACGAGATGGCGGACTTCATCGAGCTACGAGACGACGTCGCCCCCGACGAGCGCCTGTTCGCCGTTACCAAGCACTTCCTGGCCCACGAGATGGAACGAGGGTGCAAGGCGTCTGGCGTGAAACGCATCCGCATACACGACATACGCCACAGCCACGTGAGCCTGCTGATCGAGATGGGCTTCTCCGCGCTGGCCATCGCCGAGCGCATGGGCCACGAGGCGGTGGACATCACCTACCGATACGCGCACCTGTTCCCCACGAAGCAGGACGAGATGGCCGCCGCCCTTGACGGGGCGAGGGGATAAGAAGGATGCCGTGCGAGAACAGCGCCCGCAAGCGCAGTAAGACGATGGCGTTCCGCTGCACGCCCGAGGAGCATAAGCTCATATGCGAGATGGCCGCCTGGAGCGGCATGAACAGGCAGGATTACATCATCGCCAAGCTCACCGATACCCAGGTCGAGGTGAGACCCTCTGTGAGCGTGCAGAAGGCGCTGAAGGACTCGATGGCGGAGTTGGCCAAGGAAGTACGGCTGGCGGCCTCCTACAGCGAGCTGAGCGAGTCTCTGCAGCAGAGAGTCGAGCACGTGATGAGGTTCTTCCTGGCGCTCGGCGAGCCTATTGACTCGCGAGTGGACGACGCGTCTCAGGAAGAATCGTTCCCGGCGATGGCGACTGAGGTCGAAACTAACGACAACGCCGACAATGCAAGTATCTTTGGAATGGGTCGCGGCTAACGCTCATCTAAGCGCCGACCAGGAACTGCGATTCTTTAGGGTGTTGCCCGCAAAGCAAATAGTTAATCTTCCGCGAAAGGAAGCTAAACGGTCCGTTCCTCGACATAGAGGATCTCGTTTTGCGCCTCCAGGATTCGCGCGGCGTCGCCGATGCGCTCGGCGCACCTCTCGCTTATCGACCTCAGGGCCAGGACCCCCTCGACGTCGAGCAGGTCCAGCTGGTCGGCGTGCGCCAGGGACTCGAGCAGCTGGTCCAGGCCCCTCGCCAGCCTTCCTGCATCCGCCACCGCGTCAAGCAGCTCACGACGCTCGTCCTTCTCGTTGATATCCATCATTGGCTGCCCTCCTTCTTCCGACGGACGTGTTGCGCAGCACCGTAGCCGTTCCGCATGGAGAACCATCTCGCCACCGCGATCCCGTGCGCATATTGGCCGCAAGCGGCGCGGGGAATGCCGTCCCGATGCGGACCACGGCACCGCGACTCGGGAACGCGCCGTCGTTCCCGCCGCGGCGTCGTCTCCAATCCCACGGGAGCCCAGCAACCGCCGACAGATCGCATCCCATGCCTGGAAGCCTCGGCGCCCATGCCTGATTCCATGCCGCACGCCTGCGCCCTTCCGATCCGAAACCCGCCCCGGCGTTCCTTGGACGCGCAGGGTCGCACGCCGGCAGGCGGCCCGCAAGGGCCGCGACACTTTTTCGGGTTCTTCGCTCCATGCGCTGCGCGCGCGAACAACGCGAAAAACTGCCGTCGGAATACTTCTATTTCCACGCCCGACTTCGCTTCCTCCCTTGCCGGCACGCCCGCGCCGCATGCGACTCACGCGACGCAAGGCACGCCACAGGGGCGGGCCTCCGAGTCTAAGGAGCAAGACATGAACGACATGAAGGAAAAGGCGATGGGCGCGGTCAGGACCTTCCTCGAGCGTAAGGGCTACGAGATCGTCGATGAGGCCTGGCAGGGGCCCGAGGGCATCGGCGGAATCGACCTCGTGGCGGTGGACGAGGACGGGACCCTGGTCTTCGTCGACGCCACGGTCCGGATCGGAACGGACGGCTTCCCCGAGGCCCACAGGGCGCGCGGGCTGCGCGAGGCGCTGGCGGCGACGTGGCTCGCCGGCAACGGCGACGACTACGCCGACACGCCGGTCCGCTTCGACGAGGTGGCGATGATGGTCGTCAAGGAAAACCGAGCGCTCCTGCGCCACCACATCAACTGCTTCGGCGAGATGGAGCCGCTCTCCTAGGCGGCGCGCCCGGCCCCGGGCTCCCGGGGCCGGGTTTCCCCGAATCCGCCCCTTGTACCACGAAAGCGTACATATCCGTACGTTTTTGTGGTACACTCCGCTTGTCGGACAAATCCGTACGGTTTTGTCCCGACGCTCCGAGACTCGGGGCGCGCCGGACCGGATGCGCCGAGGCGCGCCCCACGCTAGAGAGGACGCGACCCATGCGCACGATAGCCATTTCCAACTACAAGGGCGGCGTCGGCAAGACGACGACCGCCGTGAACCTGGCGGCGATCTTCGCCGCCCGGGGCCTTCGGACCCTGCTTGTCGACCTCGACCCGCAGGCGTCTGCCACAGACTTCTTCGGCCTCTACGACCGGGCCGTCTCCGAGCGGCGCACGTCGGTCGAGCTGCTCTACGGCGGCGCGCCCGTGGAGGAGGTCGCCTACGCTGCCGGGGAGAACCTCGACGTGGTGGCCTCGACCATCGACCTCGTCGACCAGAACGAGATGCTCCTGCGCGAGCAGCGACTCAAGTTCGCCCTCGACGACGCCTCGGGCTCCTACGACGTCTGCCTCATCGACTGCAGTCCCGTGATGCGCAGGCTCGCCTTCAACGCCTACCTCGCCGCGGCGGAGGGCGGCATGGTCGTCATCCCCGTGAAGCTCGACTCCACCGTGATGCGCGGCACGGCGCTCACCGTCGAGGCGACGCGCTCCATCGCCGACGCTCTGCGCATGCCCACGCCCCGCTGGAAGATACTGCGCACCTGCGTGCCCGGCCGCATGACCAACGCCGAGGCCACGGGCGCGGCCGTGCTCGACGGGTTCTTCCCGGACGAGCAGTTCGAGACGGTCATCCACGCGAGCAGCAAGGTCTGCGAGGGCAGCTGGCAGTGGAAGCCGGTGGCCGCCTTCGAGCCGGGGAGCCGCCCCGCGCGCGACTACAAGGCGCTCGCAGACGAGGTGTGCCGTGAACTCGCCTAGGCAGGTGGCCGCGGGCTTCACCATCACGGGGCTTCTCGACGGCGCGTCGCGCACCCGCGGGCGCTACCCGGTGTCCGAGATCGCGGTGGCCGACATCGCCGACCACCCGGCGAACGCCGCGTACTCTATGGACCCTGCTGGGATAGCTGAGCTCGCCGAGTCCATACGCGAGGACGGCCTCACCGACCTGCCGCTCGTGCGAAAGGTCGGCGACGGCTCGTGGCAGATGGTCTCCGGGCATCGGCGCAAGGCCGCCTACGCGCTGCTCGCGAAGGACGACCCCGCTTACGAGAGGATGCCCTGCCGCGTGATAGAGGGCATCGACGACGAGCGGGCGGTGACGCTGCTCCACGCAGCGAACTACTTCACCCGCGCGCTCACCGTGACCGAGCGCGCCGCCGCGACCGAGGCGCTCAGGGGCGACGCCGTGCGCCTGCGCTCCGAGGACCCCTCGCTCTCCGGCATGCGCGTCGACGACGTGAAGGCCGCCATCATCGAGCGGCAGACGGGCCGCAAGGTCTCCGGCAAGACCATTGCGCGTGAGGAGAGGCTGGCCCGCCGGATTGCCGAGGACCTCTCGCCCGAGTGGGCCGCCGAGGCCGATCGCGGCAACCTCAGCGCCGAGGCGGTGCGCTCGCTCGCGGGCATGCCGAAGGAGCGCCAGGCGGAGATGCACGCCGCAATGGAGCCCTGGCGGCGCACCAAGCGGGAGCTCTCCGACTACGTGAGGAGCGAGAGCAAAACGCAGGCCGGCCCCGACGGGCGCATCTCCAAGGCAGCGAGGCTCGTCGCCGATTTCCTCGAGAGCCCGCCCGAGAGCCCGAGCGCGGCCGACCTCTCGCTGCTGCGTGAAATGGCGCTCATGACCGCGCCGTACGCGGAGGCGGGCACCGATGCCCGAAAGCGTCGCAGAAGGGCCTCAGGCCCGAAATCCAGCAAGTAGCCTATGGCGTCCGACACTTCGGTCGGGCGTCCATAGCACTTGGGGACCGGGCGGCCTCGGACCCGTCATGCCGCGGGCCGTTTAAGAGCCCGCTTTCGCGAGGCCCGGTCCCAGAGGCGGCGCCCGAGCCGGGCCGCCGCCTGCGGGGGATCCCCCGCGCCCCTAGAGAAACGCGCCCGCCGCACGGCGGGCCCGAGGAAAGGAATCCGCCATGAAAGAGGAAGCCGACGCCGCCAAAGGCAAGGAGCGTCGAGTCACGTTCCGCATGGAGGGAAGCGACTACGACGCGCTTTGCGAGCGGTGCGAGCGCGCCGGCCTCAGCAAGTCGGAGTACCTGCGCTACCTCGTTCGCATACCGCTGTCGACGGATGTCAACGCGGGAGACGAGCACCGCATACTCGTGGACCGCAGGGCCCTTTGGTCGATGTCTCGGGAGCTCACGAAGTGGGGCTACCACTACAACCAGGCAGTGCACGCGATGAACCTCATCAACTTCCACGCCCGCCACGGGCACGTCGACCGGGACCTCGTCGCGGAGAGCATCCCAACGATCGAGCACGAGCTCGCCGACGTGAACGGCGCGGCCCGCGAGATGGCGGCCGAGCTCGGGCGCATCGGCGCCGACTCGCTCGTAGAGGGCTCGCCATGCCGATCCTGAAGCCGATAAGCGGCCACGGCTCGACGGGTGGCATCCGCCGCTACCTCGAGAAGGGAGGCCGCGCCCTGGCGCGAGACCTGTTCAACCTGAGCTACGACGAGCGCGACGCCGGCGCTCTGGGAGAAGCCGCCAAGGAGGCCTGCGCCTGGGACGCCGAGATGGACGCCACGCGCGCCGCGTTCGGCACGGACGCCTCATGGAGGGGCAAGCCCGCGCGCACGTTCAAGCACTTCGTGCTCTCGCCGGACCCCGGTGACGACATCGACCTGGCCGCTCTGCGGGAGCTCGCGTGCTCGTGGGCGCTCAAGCACTTCGGCGACCACGAGATCGCCATCGTCTACCACGACGACAACGCCCGCGGCATACCGCACGCGCACATCGTCGTGAACAACGCGAACCTCCGTACCGGCTACCGCATGCAGACCCAGCACCCGGAGGACCTCAACCGAGACCTGCAGGACATGGCGCGCGAGCGCGGGCTGTCCGGGCTCTCCAACGACAGGTCGCCCGTATCGCCCTCGATGGCACGCGGGCGGGCCGGCGCGGGCGGGCCCAGGAGCCGCAGGAACGTCTACCTTGGAAGGGCCGAGAAGGAGATCATGCGCTCGGGCGGCTACTCGTGGGTCGGCGACATCCGCGCCCGCGTCGCACTCGCCAAGACCACGGCGCGCGACGAGGCGGAGTTCCTCGGCATCCTCGACGCCCTGGGCGTGCACGTCGCCGACAACTCGGCCAAGGCGCGGCGGGACGACTGGGTGTTCAGCCTTGTCGAGGAGCCGTCCAAGAGGGTTAGCGGCGAGCGTCTTGGGTTCGTCTACGGCAAGGAGATGCTCCGCCGGCGCTTCGAGCGCGAGGGCGCCTACCGTCCCACGGACGCGAGCACCGCGCGCATTCGCGAGGCCGCTGAGTGCGCCCTCGAGCTCAACGACCTCTCGGAGCTGAGCAAGCTCTCCTCGGCGCTCGAGACCTGTGCGAAGTTCGACGTCGAGTCCATCGAGGAGTTCGGGCTCAGGATGGCGACGCTGGAGCGCCGCGGCCAGGCGGGCGGCGAGGGGTACCGCCGCCTCGAGGCTGCGCGCGATTACATGGCGATGAACGGGCTCATGCCGCTCAAGACCCGCTACGGGGACAATCGCGGGCGCGGCGCTGCCGAAGGAAACTCTCGCGACGGCCGTCGCGAGGACGAGCAACAGCGAATCCTCGCCGCCGAGCGGCAGCGGGCTCAGCAGGACCAGCGCAGGGAGAGGGGCCGGAGATGATGGTGAGGATAGAGTATGAGGGCGGCAGGACGACGCTGTTCGACACGCTCTCGTTCACGGAGGGGTCGCCGTTCTCCGGCGCGAACATGCTCACGGAGTTCGAGCTCGAGATGCGCGAGGAGCCCGAGAAGGGGCTCTGGCTCACGGCGAACTGGCACCAGGTGCGCGACGACTGGCGTGCCGACGCGCCCGCGGACGGCATCCCGGCCGCGCACAGGTCCCGCGGGTGGCGCTTCATGCTGGCCTCGGAGGCGGAGCTTGGGCGCGCCCGCCGCGTCCTGCTCGACGGCGACGAGGCGTTCGCCCGGGTGCGGGGCTACCTGTGCGACGCGGCTGCAATTTGCGCTTGCTACCGCGAGCACGTGGGCCCTCCCTCAAAACCGCTGAAATCGCAGATAAGGGACCTGCAGCGCGCGCTGGGGAGGGCGGAGGTCCCGGGCGTGCCAGACGAGCTGGCGAGGCTGCTCGCGCAAGAGAAGGAAGAGGGCGCCGAGGAGGGCGCCCGCAAGGTAAAGGAAGATTGGGGTGACGTCGATGAAGAGGCTTGGTAGGTTCCTCATGGCGGCGCTAAAGGTCACGCTGGGCTTTTTCGTCTGGCTGTTCCGCGCCGTGTTCAAGTGGGTGATGTGAAACACGCTTGCGTAGCGGAATTGCCGGCAACGACTCACAAACCGAGAAGCTGTTTCTTCTTCGCGGCGTAATCCTCATTTGTGAGGCTTCGGTAGTTTGTGTGACAAGGGGCTAGCCTAGGCAGCAACGCTCTTCGCTCCCTTCACGCCCTTCTTCCTCGCCTTCACCGGGCGACCCGGGAGCTGGGGCTGGC
>NZ_JBQKHC010000006.1:0-82224 GCF_052118485.1 Collinsella sp. LCP21S3_C7
TGTGACGCTCCAGGGCGTTACTGATTCCGACGGCGTCGCCCGCCAGCCCCTGGCCCCGACCCGCGAGGGCTACACCTTCGCCGGCTGGACCTACGACCGCGAGGGCACCGATCCTGTCGACTTTGATAACCCGCTCGTCGGCGGTAGCAAACACGCTACCCTTTATGCTCAGTGGAATGCCGTTGAGAAGGACAACCCCATCGACGTCCTCTACTTCGCCAACGGCGGTGTGTTCTTTGACGGCAACGTGACACTCCAGGGCGTTACCGACGGCGACGGCGTCGCCCGCCAGCCACTGGCCCCGACCCGCGAGGGCTACACCTTCGCCGGCTGGACCTACGACTCCAAGGGCACCGACCCGGTCGACTTCAGCAAGCCGCTGGTCGGCGGCGGCGACCACGCTACCCTGTTCGCTCAGTGGACCGAGGACAAGGGAGCTGACGTTGACGAGGGCAAGAACGTCAAGGATGTCCTCTACTTCGCCAACGGCGGTGTGTTCGTCGACGGTAATGTGACGCTCCAGGGCGTTACTGATTCCGACGGCGTCGCCCGCCAGCCCCTGGCCCCGACCCGCGAGGGCTACACCTTCGCCGGCTGGACCTACGACCGCGAGGGCACCGACCCGGTCGACTTCAGCAAGCCCGTCCAGGGCGGCGGCGACCACGTGACGTTCTACGCCCAGTGGACCAAGAACGAGACGCCTGCTGTCCAGACGCACAAGGTCAATTTCTATGTTGATGGTTTCACCACTACGGTTGAGGTCGAGGACGGCAAGACTGTTGCTCAGCCCAGTGATCCTTCCATCGACGGCTTCAACTTTGTCGGCTGGTCTTCTTCCAAGGAGTCCTTCAAGAAGTTTGACTTCTCTACTCCTATCACTGAGGACACCACTGTCTACGCTTTCTTTACCGCTAAGACCCCCAAGTCCGAGACTTTGAAGAAGGATGAGGGCAAGAAGCAGGTTGCTGCTGACAAGAAGGACGAGGCTAAGGCCGAGAAGAAGGACGCCGCTGCCCTTCCTACCACTGGCGACCCGATCTTTGTAGTGGCCTCAGCTGCTTCCCTTGCCGGCGCCGTGGCTGCCGCCGTGGGCATGTACATGACCAAGCGTCGCGAGCACTAATCTCTACTAGTGTTTACCTCCGGGCTTAATTAGCCCAAACCTGATAACCGCGTGGGGACCCGACCCCCACGCGGCTTTTATGTTTTAGTTATCTTGCTGAGTTTTGTCGGCTCCTGCATCCGTATTTAGATGTCCGCGTCATATAAAGGAGCGCCGCTGCGATGCGTGCAGCGGCGCTCCTTTGCGTTGATTCTTATTGTATGTGCTCGGCCCTAGGCCAGCGCGCGTACGTTTGAGGAGATCTTCAGCACCAAAAACTCGGTCGAGGAGCCCAGCTTGAGCAGGTCGCCGTCGTGGATAGGAATCTGACTGTCCTCGTCATCGGCGGTGCGCAGCGAGCGTGGCTTTTCGATAACGGTGGTCGTGCCGTTGCGTGTCACCAGCACCGTTCCGTTGGTGGAGTGCAGTCCGCTTGCGAGCCATGTGCCGTTGGAATACGCCACGCGCAGGTGCCGGCGGGATACATCGGGTCCTACGTTGGTGATGGCGTTTTGGTCGTGCGCAAAAGAGCCTAGTACCGTACCCTCGGGATCGAGGCTCAAAGGATAGATCGGCGGCAAGGCCGAGCCGTCTTTCGAAAGCCTGAGCAGTCCCAGTTTTGCAGGAGGCTCGTTGACCTTGCGGTTAGTACCTTGTACCTGGACGACCTCGGCGGTCTCGAGCGTGCCAAAGGTCTGGGCCAGTTGCGTTATGGCAAAGTCTTTGACCTCGGAGGCGGCGGCATTGGGATCAGCCAAGCATCCGCAGACCGTTAGCGCAAGGAGCTCCAAAAGGCGCCGGTCGCTTTGCTTGAGGCCCGGCATGACGGCGATGCGGTCAAAGATATTGCGCAGGATGGAACCATCGAGCCCCCAGTGTTCGAGCGACGTTGCCATGCGCTCGAGGGCGCGCGTCGTAATGACTTGCTGGCGAGCGTTGGCGGCCGCTGGACTGCTGCCGCTGCCGATTTTTGCAGCGGCAGCCAAGTTCTGGACGCTCTGCGAAAAATCGGCAAACATTTCGGGGTCGATCTTGTCGGTACCCGGAACGACGTGCACCACGCGTCGCGATAGAAACGTCTTTTCGGCAATGCGAAACCTAGGGGCCGGTTTGGCGCCCAGCGGCTTGTCCGAAACCAAGATACGCGCCGCTTCTCGATTATTGATCTGCAGGTCGCACTTAAGGAAATCAAAGAGCACCTCGGAAGGTGTTTCCGCGCGCATGATGCGAGGCTCCTTTCTGGTATCCGGTGAAGGTGTTAGATGCAAAAGCCGGGTAGGACATAGGTCTTTTGGTCTGGTTTGTTTCCGGGCGTTGCCCAGCTAAATACGTCGCCGTCTTTTCCAACGCGGTTAAAGTACGTCGAGTTGGCGCCCTCGCTGCAGTCGGCGCTGGGGGTGCGCTCCCAGTAGCAGATCTTTTTGCCAGCGACGGTGCGGATCATGGCATCGTTGGTGGTCAGACCGCTTACGCTCTGCTCGCGATAGAGCTGGTACTGCTCGCCTTCTCCGCTGTAGAGGGTAGAAAGGTACTCGTAGCCTTCTGCGAACGTTTCGGGCGCCTGGTAGCCGCACAGCTCGCTCATGGACGGCAGCCACAGCTTGTCATCGGTGGCGGTGATGCTGGAGGCGTCTTTGGTGCCGCCGGTGTTGTTGGTGAGCTTACGCACCGAGCGGATCTGATTACGGAGATCGTCGGGCAGCGTAGCCATGCCCTTGTCCGCCAACCATTCGCGAAGCGACGATTGCTCCCAACCGCCCGTTGCGGCGCTGTCGTTAACGGCGCGCATGGCGATGGGGGTACGGAACATAAAGGTGATGCCAGCGGGAAGGCCGTCATCGGTGAGTGTGTCTGCCTTAAAGCCCACGATCTGGACTTGTGCCTTGGTCCCGTCGGAAAGCCTGACGGTCTTGGTGTTCTCGTTTTCGAGCGACTGCTTGCTGTTTACCAGGTGGTAGGTTTCGGCAATCTCGAGCACCTTTTTGCTGGAAGATGTTTCTTGGATTTTGCGGGAGATCAGGGCGAGTTCTTCCCAGGTGTAATCGTCGAGTGACGGCTTGATGCCGTGCGCCAGGTCGATAAGCCCCCAGCATCCTGTGGCAATGGCAGAGCCTGCTATGCCGGCAACGCAGACGCCGCCGAGCACGAGCGCAGCGCGACGCGAGATGACTGGGTGGCGCGTCTGAGCCTTGTCGGAGCAGGAAGGCTTCGGTTGCTGGCTAAAGTCGACCGGGGTGGGCAGCGGCGTGCGCGGCTCAAAATCTATGTCTTTAATCCAGGCATCGAGCTTGCCGACAATCGTAGACAGCGGCGCGCGCTGGGACTGCTCGTTATGGATGCCGCTCATGATGACATCGACAAGCACTTGGTCGCCGGGTACGCGTGCCTCAAGCGGCTCGTGCTCGTGCTCGATCTTGTACAGGTAGGGCGACTGGTCCATATGCTCGTTTAGGCGATATGGCGTGTGGCCGGCATAGAGCGTGTAGAGTACGCTGCAGAGCTCGTATGTATCGATGCTGGGCGACGTACGCAGCGGCGCCAGCTCGGGGATGTCGTTGGAGAGCATCTCGGGTGGGGCGAACTCGGGGGTGCCGTTGCGCCAGATGCCGGTGGACATGGTAAACGAGGGGTCTGAGCGCTTGATGCTCGAGCTGCCCAGATCGACCAGGCAAAGGTCAAAACTGCAGTGTGCAATCTGCTGGGCAAGGGACCGGAGCGTCGTGCGAATGATGATATTGCGCAAGGAGATATCACGGTGTACAAACGGCGCATCGAGCTTTTGGGCACCCAGGAGAATCTCTCCCAGGCGTTTTCCAATCGCGGCGACGGTGTTTGCGGGAATGTGGCCGCCCTCGGCGGGGTCGGTTAGCTCTGCCGCAGCATCGCGAAGGGGCAGGCCTTCAATCCACTCCATAACGATGACCGGTACGGAGCCGGTATAGCCGTAGCCATAGGTTTTGGGAAAGCCGTCCAACAGTGAGACGGCTGCAAGATTGCGATACTCCTCGGTAAGCGTCTTGATGTCCGAGGGGCTGACGGCGGAGCCGTCTTCATCACAGCCGCTGAGGGGCCACAGCGTCTTGAGCGCAAAGGTCTCGCCCTCGGTGTTGGCGACCTTGCGAAGATGGTGGGAACCGCCGCCGACTGCCCCGCAATCCAACAGGGTGGTAAAGCGGCGAATAGTATCGGGGTCTTCGGTGGTCGCAAACATGGCGTTTGGTTCAAAGGGGGACAACGCGATGATATTCATATCCGTGTCGTACGTCACGGGGCGATCCTTTCGAGAAAAAAGTGCATGGCGATAATGTTAGTGAAAAGGTAGCGCAACCGTTGCCTTAATCGAAAAGGTGCCGTTATTTGCATGGGTTGATGCAAATAACGGCACCTTGTGCGTCGAAGATGTGTGGGCGGGCTAGTCTGTGATGCGAATGACCAAGAAGCGCGTCGTGGCGCCCAAGCAAAGCGTGTCTCCGTTGTGAATCTCGACGGGGGTGTTGGCAAAGTTGGCGGGGCGCTCGCGTCTAGGCGGTTCGATAGCATGTCGGCAGCGATCGACGCCCGAGATCAAAAACGATCCGTTGGTGGAGCCGAGGCCCTGCGCAAGCCAGCGTCCGTCTTGGAGCCAAATGCGCAGGTGCTGACGCGAGACATCGGAATCGACGTCGGTGATGGCGTTCTCGTCGCTCGTCAGCGACCCGATAATGCTGCCCACCGGGTCCGTGGTAAGGGGACGCAACGGCGGTCGTGCCGAGTTGCCCACGACGCGCAGCAGCCCCAGGCGAATGTCTCCCGTGGGGCGCGCGGTTGTCGAGAAAAATGAGGTGACGGTTGTCTCGACCGTGCCGAGTGTCGAGAGCATCTGGTCGGACACAAAGGACTCGGTGTATTCGATGGCGCGGGCGGGGTCGCCAAGGCAGCCGGTAACGATAAAAAAGACCAGATGGATGTAGAGGCGGTTTTTAATGTCGCTATCGTCAGTGGTCTCGATGCGCTCGACGCCGTTTTTAAAGAGCATGCCGTCGACGCCGCAATTGGTAAGGGCATCCTGCATGTCTGGGGCGCACGATTCCATATAGCGTTTAGCGACCCTGCACAGCGATTGGGGGTCGGAGCCTCGGTTTTGTATGATGAGGTTGAGTATCTGGCGCGCACTTTGTTCAAAGGGCGCAAACAGCGACTCGGGAAGGTCACCGGGTTTGGCGTGAACGATTTCGCGTGAGATAAACGACGGGACCGTCAAGCGTTCGGAGATGAGGCGTCCACCGTAACGGGCGTTGCCGTCCATGAGAATTTGCGCGGCGTTACCGTTGTTGATGCGACCGAGTGACTTGAGCCCGGTGTACAGTGCACAAGATGGAGTGTCGGCCATTTATTTTCACCCCCCCCCCCTCATCAAAAAGTGACATTGAATACGCAATTATCCTCAATTATAGGCGCTTTGCAGCTCGAAATGCTCGCCATGGGGCGCGGACGGTGTAAATTGCTGCCAGAAGACAGCAAATTAAAAAGAGGAAAGCGGATTAATTAGCTGGGAAACGCGTTGGCAAGACCGTTGTGGGCAACATTTGGCATGATGTCGCTTTGGCTTTTGGTCACGGGACCGTGCGGTACCATAAGCGTCAATGAACTTTGACGCACGACCCGCCGAGCTTGCCCCGGCGGGCTTTTGGCGTTGCGATGCCGGAGGAACAGCATGCTCATTCACCGTATAGCCGCGCAGCTCTACACTGCCGAGGCCTTGCAGACCGTCGAGGCCGGGCTCGACGCCGGCGAGGATGTGACGCTGGCCGTGTCGCAGTCGGGCCGCACGCTTATGGCGGCTGCTCAGTTTGCGCGCCGCCCGCGCCCTACGGTCTACATTGTGAGCGGCGAGGACGCGGCCGATCGCGCCGCGCGCAGCCTTGCCGCCTACGTGGGCCTGGCGCACGTGTGCCGCTTTCCCGAGCGCAAGGACTATCCGTGGCGCGAGCAGGCGCCCGACGATGCCGTGGTGGCGCAGCGCTGCGAGGCTCTGGGGCGTATCGTGCGCGGGGACAACTGCATCATGGTTGCCTCGGCCCGTGCATTGCTGCGTTGCGTGCCGCCAGTCGAGAGCCGCTACTGGGAGTCCACGACCTTTGCGGTGGGCGAGGAGATTCCTTTTGACGAAGTGCCGCAGCGCCTGGTGGGCATGGGCTACACCAATGCCGGCGCCGCCGACGCACCCGGCCTGTTCCGCGTGCACGGCGACACCGTCGAGGTATTCCCCGCACAAGAGAAAGCGCCCGTGCGCATTGAGTTCTTTGGCGACGAAATTGATCGCATTCGCCGTATGGTGAGCTCCACGGGCCAAACCATCGGCAACGAGGACAGCATCGAGATCTTCCCGTGCCGCGAGCTGGCGCTTACCGACGAAGCCGTTCACAACATGCACGTGGCGCTCTATCGCGCAAGCCAGAGCGACAGCAAGCTGGCGGCACTGCTCGAGATGGTTGATGCGCGTATCGTCACACCCGAGCTCGACCGCTTTTTGCCGGTGATGTACGGCCAGACCGTGAGCCCGTTGGCGCACGTGAGCGGCAAGGCGCTTGTGGTTCTGTCCGAGCCGCGCTCGCTGTTCGACGACTGCCTGCGTGCCTACGAGGATATCGAGGCGCGCGCCGGCGAGGCGGGGATTGACCGCTTGGACGGCCTGTACGTGCGCGCCCAGCAGCTCGACTTTGGTGCTCAGCAGCGCCTGAACTACGTGAGCCTGATCCGCGCCGGCGGTGCGGTTACGGCAGAGCTCAAGATTGAGCAGCCGGCTATCGCAGGCTCGGACAACCGCTTTATGACGCGCGTTCAGGAAGTCGTGGGCAAGCGCTATGCCTGCGTGTTTGCCATTCCCGACCGCGGAGCGCGCGAGTCGATGGAGCTCACCTTTGGCGACGAGGGCATTACCTTTGAGGAGTCGCTGGCGGCCGCCCCCGAAAATGCCGGCGTTATTGGCGAGCGCGTACGCGTGGCAGCGGCAGATTCTGCCGACCGTGCTGTCCGCCAGGAGGCCCATGCCTCGATCCGCGAGCGCCGCGTCGACGCACTCAACGCCCGCTCGCTCGAGGCGGGCGCCGCCCAGGCTGCCGCCGGTGCTGCCGTACCCACCATCTCGCGCGGACGCGTGACCTTTGTGGATGCTGCCCTGCCGCAGGGCGTGGTGGTGCCCGATGCCAACCTAGCCGTGTTCTCGATCGCCGATCTCAATGCCCGCATGGACGCCAACCGCGCGCGCAGCCGTCGCAAGGTGGACATTACGCAGATCACGTTTCCGTTTAAGCCGGGCGACTACGTGGTGCACGCTACCCACGGCATCGCGCTCTTTAGCGAGATCGCGCGCCAGGAAGTGGGCGGCAAGGAGCGCGACTACTTTTTGCTGGAATATGCCGACGGCGACAAGCTCTACGTGCCGCTCGAGCAGGTCGACCGCATCACGCGCTATGTTGGTCCCGACGGCGACAAGCCGCGCCTGACTAGGCTCAACACCGCCGACTGGACGCGTGCCACCAACAAGGCGCGCAAGAACGCCAAAAAGCTGGCGTTTGACCTGGTCGATCTGTATACGCGCCGTTCTTCGATTACCGGTATCGCCTGCCCGCCCGACACGCCCGAGCAGATCGAGATGGAGGAGAGCTTTCCTTACGACGAGACTCGCGACCAGCTGGAGGCTATCGCCGATATTAAGGCCGACATGGAGGCGCCCAAGCCCATGGACCGCCTGCTGTGCGGCGACGTGGGCTTTGGCAAGACCGAGGTTGCCCTGCGCGCGGCGTTTAAGTGCGTGGACTCCGGCCGTCAGGTCATGGTGCTCTGCCCCACGACCATTCTGGCCCAACAGCACTACGAGACCTTCTTTGAACGCTTTGCCCCGTTTGGCCTCGAGGTCGAGGTGCTCAGCCGCTTTCGCACGCCGGCGCAGCAGAAGCGCGCGCTCAAGGCGTTTGCCGAGGGCACGATCGACGTGCTCATCGGCACGCATCGTTTGCTTTCGGCCGATGTGAACCCCAAGAACCTGGGTTTGGTGATCATCGACGAGGAGCAGCGCTTTGGCGTGCAGCACAAGGAGCAGCTCAAGAACCTGCGCGAGCAGATTGACGTGCTCACGCTTTCGGCCACGCCTATTCCGCGAACCATGCAGATGGCCACGAGCGGCGTGCGCGACATGAGCCTGATCACCACGCCACCGACCGGGCGCCGCCCCGTGATCGTGCACGTGGGGGAGTACGACCCCGACGTGGTGAGCGCGGCGATTCGCCTGGAGGTGGGCCGCGGCGGCCAGGTGTACTACGTGTCCAACCGCGTCAAGACCATCGACGACGCCGTGGCACGCGTGCACGAGGCCGCGCCCGAGGCGCGCGTGGGCGTGGCGCACGGCAAGATGAGCCCGCGCGAGGTCGAGGACGTGATGATCGAGTTTGCGACCAAAAAGATCGACGTGCTCATCGCCACGACCATCGTGGAGAGCGGCATAGACAACGCGACCGCCAACACGCTCATCATCGAGGATTCGCAGCGCTTGGGTCTGGCGCAGCTCTACCAGCTCAAGGGCCGCGTGGGCCGTTCTGCCACGCAAGCCTACGCGTACTTTATGTTCCCGGGCGAGTTGCCGCTCACCGAGGAGGCTACGGCACGCCTGACCGCACTCTCCGAGTTCCAGGACCTGGGCAGCGGCATGCGTATCGCCATGCGCGACTTGGAGATTCGCGGCGCCGGCTCGCTCATGGGCGCCGAGCAGCACGGCAATCTGTCGAGCGTGGGCTTTGACCTGTTTACGCAGATGCTGGGTCAGGCCGTGGCCGAGGCGCGTGGCGACGATGATGCCGGTGTGGAGGCCGCGAGCGTGGGTATTAACCTGCCGGCCGACTACTTCTTGTCCGAGGAGTACCTGCCGGCGGTGGATCAGCGCGTGCTCGTATACCGTAAGCTTGCGGCGGCCGGGGACCTGGAGAGCATCGACGAGGTGCAGGAAGAGACCGAGGCCGCGCATGGCGAGCTGCCGTTGGCGGGACTCAACCTGTTCAATCGCGCGCGAATCCGCATTCGCGGCGAGCGCCTGGGGCTCGAGAGCGTTACACTCAGCGGCGGTCGCATCACGTTTTTGGGCGTCGACGTTCCCAAGAAGGTGGCCTATGAGCTTAAGACCCGCTATGGCGCGGTAAACTTCCCCAAGAGCCGCAAACTGTCGGTGCCCTACAAGGCGGGCGCCGGCGCGGGCAGCGGCCTGGGTCGCGGTCTCGACGCCAACGACGGCACCGGCCCCGTGGCCGCGGCACTCATGCTGCTGCAGCAGCTGGGCACGTCCGACGATGACTAACGGGTCGACGCCGTAAACGCTCCATTTGGGCAATCTGGTTCCATCGAAAGGAAAGCATGTTCGGGTACATTTATAAGAAAGATGCCGCTGCTATCGCGGTTATCCTTGCCCTCTGCCTGGGCGTGGGCAGTTTCTTCGATTATCAGATCTCGAGCGCGCTGTTCAACATCGGCAGCGTGTACGGCCGCTTTATCGAGGCGGCCGGCGAGCTGCCGTTTGAGCTGACGGCGAGCGTCGCGGGCGTTATGCTCGTGCGCGCGGTGCGTCCCGACTCCAGGGGGAGCAAATGGCTCGCCGTGCTCGGCATCCTCGTCAATGTTGGCCTGACCGGCTACGAGATCGCTTCGTCCCTGAGGGTTGGCGGCAAACTCATCGTGGCTCAGTTGGTGCTGACGTTTGTGCTGGCCATCGTCGCCAACCTTATCGTCTATCGCCTCACGCGCACGACCGAGCCCGACGAGCTCACACGCTGGGCGCTCATGGTGCTTGCCGTGTGGGTCGCTCAGGCCATCATCCTCAACGTGATCGTCAAGCCGCTGTGGTCGCGCCCGCGCATGCGCGTGGTCGAGGTGACGCCGGGGCTCGAGTTTCAGCCGTGGTGGGTGATCGGCAACCCCGACAAGCGGGCCTATATTGCCGCCGGTGTAGCCAAGGACGGCTTTAAGTCGTTTGCGAGCGGACACGCGGCGCACGCGGCGATCGGCCTTATGCTCGCCGGGCTTCCCGCAGCGGCCTTTAAGGAAAAGCCGTCGCGCCGTCGTGTGGTCTTTTGGACGGCGGCTGTGGTTGTGGCGTTCGTCGCGTTTGGCCGCATCGTGATCGGAGCGCACTTTTTGAGTGATGTGAGCTGCGGTTTTGCTCTGGTGCTGGCACTTGAGTGCCTTGCCGCGCGCATTGCCTATCCCAGCGGCGTACAATAGCTCCGTTTGAATCATCTGGCCGATACCCGGTAAGAGAGGATTGCCATGCTCGCGTTTAACAACGATTATTCCCACGGCGCACACCCGGCGGTGCTGCAGGCGCTCGTCGACACCAATATGGAGCCGCAGCCCGGATACGGTACCGATGCACATACCGAGCGTGCCAAGCAGCTTATCCGCGAGGCCTGTCAGGCCCCCGATGCCGACGTGTTTTTTCTGGTGGGCGGCACGCAGGCCAACGCGACGGTGATCGACATGCTGCTCGCGCCGTACGAGGGCGTCGTTGCTGCCGAGACTGGCCACGTCGCCTGCCACGAGGCGGGCGCCATCGAGTTTGGCGGCCACAAGGTGCTCACCATCCCCGGCTACGAGGGCAAGATGCACGCCGAGGACCTTGAGAACTATATCCAGGTGTTCTACGAAAACGAGAGCTACGAGCATACGGTGCTCCCGGGTGCCGTGTACGTGAGCCTATCGACCGAGTACGGCACGCTGTACTCCAAGGCCGAGCTCGCGGCGATTCACGCAGTGTGCCAGAAGCGCGAGATTCCGCTGTTTGTGGACGGTGCTCGCCTGGCCTATGCGCTGGCGGCCGATGAGTGCGACATTACCCTGCCCGAGCTGGCGCAGCTGTGCGACGTGTTCTACATCGGCGGTACCAAGTGCGGCGCGCTCTGCGGAGAGGCTGTGGTGTTCTGCGGTATGCACGCCCCGGCGCATCCCATTCCGCGTATTAAGCAGCATGGCGCGCTGCTTGCCAAAGGCCGCCTGACGGGCGTGCAGTTTGAGGCGCTCTTTACCGATGGCCTGTATTTTGAGATTGGGCGCCAGGCGATCGAGACGGCTCAGGCGCTTCGTCGCGTGCTGCACGAGCGCGGCTACCAGTTCTTTTTGGAGACGCCGACCAACCAGCAGTTTGTGATTCTGCCCAACGAGGACATGGCCCGCATTCGCGAGCATGCCTCGATTGAGTACTGGGAAAAGTACGACGAGACCCACACGGTGGTGCGCTTTTGCACCAGCTGGGCCACGACGCAGGAGGACATCGACGCGTTGGCGGCTGTCCTGTAGCCTGATGTAGTGACAAGGGGCTGCCCTGCGCCTGAGCTTGGCGCAGGGCAGCCTTTGTTTTTGAGGGGGAAGGGTTGTATGACCGAAATATCCGAGCCGACGATTCGCCTGGCGACGCCCGACGATGCGCCGGCGTTGCTTGCCATCTATGAGCCGTATGTGCGCCATACGGCGATTACCTGCGAATACGAGGTGCCGAGCGTTGAGGAGTTCGCCGGGCGTATCGAGCGTACGCTCAAGCGCTACCCGTATTTGGTGATGGAGCTGGACGGGCGTCCGGTAGGCTATGCCTATGTGAGTCCGCTCAACAGCCGCGAGGCATACGACTGGTCGGTCGAGACGTCGATCTACCTGGCGCGCGATGTGCGCCACGGCGGGCTGGGCCGCAAGCTGCACGATGCGCTCAAGCAATGCCTGATCGCGATGGGCATCACCAACATGTGCGCGCTCATCGCCGTGCCGCACGACAAGGACGACGAGTATCTGACGCACAACAGTCAGGATTTCCATGCCCATATGGGGTATCGCCTGGTGGGTGCCTTCGACCGCTGCGCCCAAAAGTTCGGTCGCTGGTACGACATGTGTTGGATGGAGTTGGTCCTAGCCGAGCGCACGCCCAACCAACCCAAACCAACCTGGTTCCCCGACCTCCCCAAACCTACCATTTAGGGACAGGTTTATTTTGGCAGGTTAGCCGATGGGTTCGGTGTATTTGGCGCGGTCGGTGCGTTGGATGCGCTTGGAGACATGGAGCGGTCGGCCGTCGGTGTCGTAGACGTAGTCGGTGATCAGGATCAGCGCCTGCCCGCGCTCAACGTTGAGCAAAAACGCCTCGTTTTGCGAGGCATAGCACACCTCAAAGGTCTTATGCCCCTGTGCCGGTGCGCGATGGAACTCCTGTCGCAGCGTGGCGTAGAGCGAACCGTTGATATCGCGATCGATGAGCGTCTCGAAGCTTGGCGGCAGGTAGGTGGTCTCCAGGCACAGCGGCGCGTCGTCCAGGTAGCGCAGGCGGACAAGTTTGACGAGCTTGCTGCCCACGGCGGCGTCAAAGAACTTAGCTATGCTGCCGGCCGCCTTGGCAAAGCCCGAGTCCACGGTGCGCGTGGTGGGCTTCATGCCCTGGCCTTCGACCTGCTTGGTATAGCTCGAAAACACCAGGTTGTTCTCGTGGAGCGCGGGCGTGTCGGCCACAAAGGCGCCACGCCCGCGCTCGGTGCGCACCAGGCCCTCATCAACGAGCACCTTAAGGGCGTGGCGTACGGTGCTGCGTGACAGCCCCGATTCGTCCATGAGTTCCATCTCGGACGGCAGCTTGTCTCCGCGCGCATACGTGCCGGCAGCGATGCGATCGCGCAGCGTGCCCGCCAAGCGCTCGTATTGGGTCAGTCTCCTCTTGACCGAAATACTCATACGGCTAACCTGTATCCTACTTTTATACCTAGTCAATCAAGCATATATCTTATATATCCATAAAACTGCTGGCAATGAGCCGGTGAAGGGCACGTACCTTTTCCTTTCACCAAGATTGAGCTGAGCAATATAGCGCATCTAGATATTAGTCAACTCATAATTAGTTTAGTTCTATAAGTTTTACTAATTAGCCATCTATTGACCGTTCGCCTCTAAAAATCTACCGTTTGTCCGGATTAATTGGATAATTAGTGTATACAACATATAAGACGTATATGATGACTTAAGTCAGACAGGTACAAGATCCGGACTTGTATGCTGCCCTTCGCAACATAGGATGTTGTGATTAGGAATAGTTGGAAAGGAGACGGTAATGAATCAGCTTTATGCAGCAGTAGCCGTTGGCCTCGTGGGTGTCATTTGTATCATGGACTCACGCATGTTGGGTCGATTGAGCGTTGAACGACCTCTTATTGGCGCGACTATGGTCGGTATCGTATTGGGAGATATTCCTACCGCTTTGGCGGCTGGCGCAACGCTGGAACTGATGAGCATTGGCCTGATTAATGTCGGTGCTGCAATGATTCCCGATATGAATATGGGATCAATTGTTGCTACGGCGTTTTGCATTCTGACGGGCGCTGGCCCAGAGGCTGCATTGACTATTGCGGTTCCCGTAGCTGCCTTTGGTCAGGCACTTGGTCTTGCGGTACGTATGGTACTCGCGGCGTTTTCCCATAAAACGGACGTTCTCATTGACCAGGGAAAGTTCAAGCAGGCGCTTCATCTGCACATTATTTGGGGAAATGTCCTGTATGCGCTGATGTATTTCGTTCCCATTTTCTTGGCAATCTATGCGGGAACTGATCTCGTGCAGGCTATTGTGGGCATGATTCCCGATTGGGTGACTAGTGGCCTTGGCCTTGCTGGAAATGTTCTTACGGCGCTCGGTATGGCTCTGCTGCTTAACATTATGCTCACGAAGAAGATGGCCCTGTTCTTCTTCGTTGGATTCTTTGCTGCCGCTTTCCTCAGCATTAACGTGACTGCAGTTGCTATCTTCGCAGTTCTGCTCGCATTTATACTCTCGGACATCAAGTTTAATAATGGCGGAAGCCAGCTCGCGGCGCAGTCGGCAGATGATTACGATCCGCTTGAGGACGACGACTAGGTATCGAGGAGGTCATTAAAATGGTGGAGCAGACTGTTGGAGCTCAGGCATCCGAAACTACTGAGCTTAAAAGCCTTGAACCGCAAAGCGTTTCTGAGAATAAACGACTTTGGCAATTCTTTTGGCGAACATGGGCGATTCAGGCTTCGTGGAATTACGAGGGCCAAATGAATCTGGGCTTCCTGTATTCAATCGCCCCTACTCTTGATCGAATCTATGCGGATGAATCGGACCCCGAGATTCTGCAGCGAAAGAAAGACGCTTATCATCGCCACACCGCTCTTTATAACATTACGCAGCAGCTTAATAGCTTTGTGCTTGGACTTGTTGCGTCCATGGAGGAAGAGTATGGGCGCGATCCGAAGAACTTTAACCCTGAAGTTATCAACAGCTTAAAGGTTTCGCTCATGGGTCCGCTTTCGGGCATCGGTGATTCGTTGCTCGAGGGAACCCTTCGAATTATTTCCTTTGGTCTGGGTGCGTCTCTTGCCGCTCAGGGTTCAATTCTCGGTCCAATTTTGGCTCTTTTGATTTCAGGTATTCCTAAAGCCCTCATTACCTGGTTCGGCGGAAAGATCGGATATACGCTCGGCGCTGATTATGTCAAGCAGCTACAGGGTGGCGGCATGATGGAGCGTGTCATGTATATGGCGAGCGTAGTCGGTTTGATGACCGTGGGCGCAATGATTGCCACCATGGTTGGGATTACGACTCCTCTGCAATTTCAGGACGGTGCCGTAGTGCTTCAGGATGTCTTGGACGGCATTTTCCCGGCAATGATTCCTCTGGCAATTACCATGCTGTTCTACTGGCTTCTTAAAAAGAAGGCAAGTCTGACAGTTCTCCTTCTCGGTGGTATCGCAGCGAGCCTTATCGCTAGCTTCTTGGGCGTGCTCGCTTAGACCTTGCTTTAAGAGGGATCAGACTAATATGTTTTAAATTAGGGGCATCGACCGTGTCGGTGCCCCTAATTTCGTCTAAAGTGATTCTGGATTGATGCCTTGTTGGTACTGTTTATAGAAAGTCGTTTTCAATGGCGTGATGACGAATCAGCTAATACTCATCGCTGCGCTGATCGTCTTCGACTAATGGGCATCCAGGCTTAAGTCAAGAGAACCGGGCTTATAGGACAAAATGCGTGTCCACATTGGGGGGCATCGGCGCAGGTCGATGCCCCTTTTTCAGCCGTTTAAATTCCGAGTCCGTTTTTAACCATTCGGGCAGAATATGTGTCCGGTTGCTTATCGTTCCCGCGGGTCGATGACCTTTTCCAGAACCGTTAAACCCTTTCGGAAGAGGTGCCCATGCAGGCCGTTTGCCGGATCGCTCGCCCTTTTTAGAAGAGGTGGATGCAGAGATGTGAATATGGGGGGGGGTACATGCGGGCTCCGGGCATGTT
Source organism: Collinsella sp. LCP21S3_C7 (assembly GCF_052118485.1). Taxonomy (NCBI): domain Bacteria; kingdom Bacillati; phylum Actinomycetota; class Coriobacteriia; order Coriobacteriales; family Coriobacteriaceae; genus Collinsella; species Collinsella sp. LCP21S3_C7. The sequence continues at coordinate 15,403 of NZ_JBQKHC010000006.1, forward strand.
TACCCCTTGTGTCTGCGATTGTTCCTGCGCGGGTGTTTAGAACTGTCCGCGAGCAAATATAGGGTAGATTGGTTTGCGCGAGATTGTCGAGGCATTTGCCTTATTAAAATGTTAGAAGACTGCTGTCAGCGGTCGCTGAGGTGTGGCGTTTTGGTGCGACGAGGTGTCTGAGCGAATTCTTAGCCCTTGCTCCACGGCCTATAGTACATCCCAGTTGCCGTTAAACGGTTCGATACTTGTTTTCGTCGCCATTGGATTGCCAAGCGATGCGGAGGCGAGGGATTCCCATATTGGGTAACGGACTAAGGCATGGGAGGCTTTTGGGCTGAAGCGAGTACGCTGGTCGTTGCGGAACGCGATTGACTAATCTTTGTGGGCCTTGCGTTGCAGCGACTGGGGCGTGCTCGAGGTGATGGAGGGGTGCGAATGGTGGTTGAAATCGGGAAGACGGTCGGATCTCTATCCAAAGCCGGCAAATAGGGTTAAGTCTGCATGAACTATCAGCCGTATTCCAGGCGCTTGGATGCCGGATTGACTTGCTTCGAATCGGGCGTTGCTCCAACTATTTCGGTAACAAACCTGCTCTGGCTAGGCTCCATCTGTTACGTTAACTCCTCCTTTCATGCCTCTTTGAGGTCCGCTAGAACGGCAACGTCTTTTCAAAGAAAATGGGCATCAGCTGACGCTGACGCCCATTTTCAAAGCTGCTTGTCATCAAATTATCGTGTGCCAGCCGCCCCTATGCCCTCAATGCTGCGGTAGGCCTCTAAATAGGCAGACATCGAGCGTGCGTCTGCTGCCATTGGATTCGTGAGTGTTTCTGAATCCGTGCATTCAACGCTTAGAACTCCTGTGTAGCCGTTGCGCTCAAAGGTCATAATATCTTCCGCGATATTTCGATTGCCATCACCGAGTGCGAGATGAAGCGAACGTTCTCCTGTGTCAACATAATGCGAATGAATCAAATTAGCGCCAAATGCATCGAAATATCCCTGTATGGTATCTCCGGCGCTGACCATTGCACCGATATCGAGGCATACCTTAAGGGCCGTTTCATCAACCATCTCAAGTAGCAACTCGAGGTCCTTAACAGTATTGGCAATTCGCGATTCCGGTGCTCGAAGTGCTTCAATGGCGAGATTTATGCCTTGCGACTCTGCATAGTGTGCAACTTTCTTGAGCATAGATGCACTTCGCTCTCGTGCTTGTTCTACCGGTTCATCGTAGTATGCCCAACCGCTGGTAACTAATACCTGGCTTGCTCCAAGCGTTTTTGCAACATCGATCGCACGGGTAAAGTATGCAAGGGTGCGATTTTGAATTGACTCATCCTTTGCGGCCATATTGTGCGGCTTGGGGTTGCATTGTTCGGGGCAGATGCCGTGAACACGTACACCGAATTTATCCATTAATGCTAAAACGCGTTCCGTTGGATCGTTTTGCTGGTAATCCATAAAAAAATGCTGCGGGGATGTCCACAGCTCAACGCACGGATAACCCAGCTTGGATGCGTTTTCAAAAAAAACGTCCAAGTCATAAAACATGTAATGATGGTTCATGGTGGCAAGTTCGATGCGTCGTCCGGTCATCAGTTCTCCTTTCAGATAAAATGGTATTAAACGTCACAGACGTTATATATAATTATAGCCAAGGAAGTGCCCCATGCCAGTTTGCTTGTCTGTTCGCCGTGAACGGTAGCAAATAGCCGGCAAACGGAAAGAAATATATTATCTGGACATACACGTATATAACGTCTATGATGTAGACAACCGATAGGAGGTAATGATGAATCAGATAATTCTTGCATCGCATGGTGGGCTTGCCGCCGGAGCCCGCGATACACTTGAAATGATTATCGGAGATGTATCACGTGTCCATGTCATTTCATTGAAAAGAGATGATAAGGACCAAATTGACGAACGTACGATTGATTTGATCGATTCCTTTGATGCGTCCGATAAGGTTTACATTTTGACGGACATGATGGGCAGCAGCGTAAATAACTCAATGGTATCTGTCTTGTCAAAGAGGGCTTCAGTAAGTGTGATCGCCGGGATGAACTTCCCTTTGATTCTTGAGATAGCATTGTCGAGCGATCCGCTTCCGCAATCGCGGCTTGATGAAATAATTGCTCAGAGCAGGGCGGGTATTCAGGATGTAGCTGCCCTTTTGGCTCAGAAGGCACAGGAAGATGAGGAGGACGACCTATGATTAAGCTTGTTCGTTTGGATTACCGCTTGGTTCATGGACAGGTTCTGGCAGCATGGGTAAATCAAATCAGCGCACAACGAATTATTGTCGTTGACGACGCTGCGGCCAATGACGAGATGAGGTCTGCTGCATTAAAGTTGGCAAAACCTGCGGGGATCAGGCTCAATATCTTTACAACGGAAAAAGCCATTGCAAAGATGCCTAAGATTCTTGAGCTAAAAGAAAACATCATGATGGTATTCGGTACAACTAGGGCCTTAGTTGATGTTTGCAGTGCGACTGGTGCAATTACTGAAGTGCAGTACGGCGCGACCTTTAACAAAGAAGGCTCGAAGCAGATTGACCAAAGCGTTTTCCTGGACGATTCGGAAATCAACGATACGCGCGAGCTGCTTGGAATGGGGATTAAGCTCTACAGCCAGCAGACTCCGTCATTCCCGAAGGGTCCAATTACGTCTGTCTAGTGGTTGCTGAGTAGCGCAACATCCGACGCGAATGATGGATAAATTCGTGACCGCCATCGTGGGCGGCATCGCCCTCTCCGCGGCCGGCATCCTGGCCTAGTCGCGACCAAGCGCCTAACCGCTTTCCCCGGGAGGCCTGCCTGGCATCCCATACCCCAGGCAGGCTTCCATCCCTATACGTGACAATGGGACAGTCCCTTTGTCGCATCCTTAACGGGCCGACGAGTCGGTCCAAATCACGGTAAACCTGCGTGCGTCCGGCAAAGTGGCGCCGCAAAAATCGAAAGGAATGTGTCAGATGTACGAGATCGACCTTAACCTCCCTAAGCAGATTGTCGCTGACGTCCTGTCCAACCACGAGATCCACAGCGTCGCCTTCGTTGGCTGCGGTGCTTCCATGTCCGACCTTTACCCCGCCAAGTACTTCCTGGCCAACAACACGGACAAGCTGAACGTTCAGATCTTCACCGCTAACGAGTTCAACTACGACACGCCTTCCTGGGTCAACGAGCACACCTTCGTGATCACCTGCTCCCTCGGTGGCTCCACGCCCGAGACCGTCGAGGCCAACAAGACCGCTAAGAAGCACAACTGCCCGGTCGTCTCCCTCACCAACAAGGCCGGCTCCGCTCTGACCGTCGACGCCGACCACGTCATCATCCACGGCTTCCACGCCAACTACGCTGCCAAGTGCGAGAAGCCCGGCTATGCCATCGCTCTTGCTCTCGAGATCCTTCAGCAGACCGAGGGCTATGACCACTACGAGGACATGATCACCGGCCTCACCAACGTCTTCGACCTCTGCGAGAACGCCGCTCAGTCCTGCAAGAAGCTCGCCAAGAAGTTCGCCGAGGACTTCAAGGACGACAAGATGATCTACTTCATGGCTTCCGGTGCCTCCGAGAAGATGGCTTATTCTCACGCCGCCTTCCTGTTCACCGAGATGCAGTGGATCGACGCCGCCGCCTACAACACCGGCGAGTACTTCCACGGCCCGTTCGAGGTTTCCACCGAGGGTAAGCCCTACGTCTTCTTCATGTCCGATGGCGCTACCCGTCCGATGGACGCCCGCGCCCTCACCTTCCTTGAGCGCATGGGCGCCAAGGTCGCTCTGATCGACTCCAAGGACTACGGCCTGGCTGACGCCGTGCCCGCGAGTGTCGTCACCTACTTCAACCCGCTGCTGCACCTCGCCGTTATGCGCGAGTATGGCAACCAGATCGCCGAGGCCCGTCAGCACCCGCTGACCATGCGTCGCTACATGTGGAAGCTTTCCTACTAATCACAAGTAAGTAGACCTTACGGGTTGATTGAGAGGGGATGGGGTTTTCGCCCCGTCCCCTTTTTTGCTTTGGGGGCGTGTTTGTCGCGCCGCAAACCCCAGATAAAACCTACCAAAATAAACCTGTCCCTTTTTGGCAGGTGGAAGGAGGAGCGTATGATCAAGGCAGTGCTGTTTGACATGGACGGCGTGCTGGTCGATACCGAGTGGTTCTACAACCGTCGCCGCGTGGCGTTTATGGAAGAGAAGGGGTTCCACTTTGACGAGATCCCCGACCTTTCGGGGTCTAACGAGTCGGCCATTTGGAAGGCGCTGGTGCCCGACGATGTTGAGCTGCGTGAGCGCCTGCGCGTGGAGTACAAGCAGGTCTACAGCCCGCACCACCCTGTTCCGTATGCCGAGCTTCTCAACGAGCAAACGGAGCCGGTGATGCGTGAGCTGCATGAGCGCGGTGTGAAGTGTGCCATCGCGAGCTCGTCCTATCGCGAGCTGATCGACGAGCTGGTGGAGATTGCCGGCATCGCCGACGTGCTGGACTACACCATCAGCGGTCACGAGTGCAGTGCGTTTAAGCCCGACCCCGAGATCTACCAGCGTGCCATGGAGGCGCTGGGGGTGGAGCCTGCCGAGTGCCTGGTTATCGAGGATTCGCCTCTGGGCATCGAGGCTGGCAAGCGCTCTGGCGCCCGCGTCCTGGCGCTGCGTCCGCACGAGGGCGTCAACCTGGACCAGTCTGCCGCCGACGTTGTCATCGACAATCTGTGTGACATCCTACCTGCCATTTAGGGACAGGTTTATTTTGGCAGGTTTTATCTGGGCAAATGCCGAATTCGCCGTGAAGGGATCGCTCTCTTCACGGCGTTTTTCTTTTGAGTGGTTTTACGCGGTCCTTCTGATGGTTGTCGAGAGAGGGTGAATTGAGGCGCCCCCGCACGCTCCATGCTACAATCGCGGGCATGCCCCACAACTATATCTGCCTTCGAAAGGAGCCTGCGTGGCGGATGCCATCGATCAGCTCACGGACCGAGTGCTCGTACTCGGCCGCCTCACCATCGGCCGCCGTGCCATTACTGCCGTGGCAGTCACGGTCTCTGCCGTTCTCCAGACATTCCTGATCCAGGCGTTCATTTGGCCCGCTGACCTGCTTCCGAGTGGTCTTACCGGCGTCGCGGTCCTTCTCGATCGCGTTACCTCGCTAGGCGGCGTTCACATCGACATTTCGCTCGGTATGCTCGCACTCAACATCCCCGTGGCGCTCCTATGCTGGAGCGGCATTAGCAAGCGCTTCGTCATCTTCTCGATGATGCAGGTCGTGCTCTCGTCGCTGTTCCTCAACGTTTTTCACTTCGCTCCATTTTTGGGCGACAAGATCATGCTCATCATTTTTGGCGGCGTGGTCTCGGGCCTGGGTGCTGCCATCGCGCTTAAGTCCGGCGCATCCACCGGCGGCACCGACTTTATCGCGCTGTGGGTTTCCAACCACACGGGCAAGACCATCTGGGGCGTCATCTTTGGCTTTAACTGCTTTATCCTGGCAATCTTTGGTTTTATGTTTGGCTGGGACAAGGCGGCGTATTCCATTGTGTTTCAGTTTATTTCGACCAAGACCATCGACAGTTTCTATCATCGCTACGATCGTGTGACGCTGCAGATCACGACGCGCAAGGCAGACGAGGTCATGACTGCCTACGTAAACCATTTTCAGCACGGCATTAGCTGCGCCGAGGTCGTCGGCGGATACAGCCGCGAGAAGATGTACCTGCTGCACACCGTTGTCTCGACCTACGAGAGCCAGGACATTATCAGGCTGGTATGCGAGGTTGATCCCGGCGCCGTGATCAACGTGTTCCACACGCTCAACTTTGTGGGCGGTTGGTGGGGCGGTCATGTCGACGAACCCATGCCCACGGCTGTTCCCGATCCCGATAAGCCCGCACGCATGGCCAGCAGGCAGGTGCGCCTCAGCGAACAGGACAGCTTGCAACAGGACGACGGCAAGTAAGGTATTTGGCATTTTGCCGGCTCTGCTCAATCCTGTCCCTTTTTGGTAGGGAGGGTGTATCGTTTTATCGTTATGAGGTAACATAAAACTAGACGTTATATACGTATTTGTTATTCCGATATTTCGATAAGAGTGATTAGATATGCCTGCACCCAAAAATGCGCCGCTGTACCAGCAGATTTACGACGAAATCAAGGATTCGATCGAGAAGGGTGTTTATGCACCCAAGGAGCGTATCCCGTCCGAGCTTGAGCTTGCCGAGCAGTACGAGGTGAGCCGTATTACGGTGCGCCGCGCCGTAGAGGAGCTGTGTTCCGATGGCTATCTGGTTAAACAGCAAGGCCGTGGCACGTTTGTCTCCACGCCGCACATCAACCGCCAGTTTCATGCCTCGATGCTGCAGACGTTTACCGCGCTGTGTGCCGACAATGGCATGAAGGCCGGCGCGCATGTAATCGATCGCCAGATCGTCCCGGCGCGCCAAAACGAGATGGAGTTCTTTGGCCTGCAGAAGGGCGCGCTGCTGCTGCATATCAAGCGCGTGCGTACGGCCGACGGCGAGCCCATCTTTGAGGAGAACATCTTTGTGCCCTTTGACGCCTACCGTGAGCTGTTGACGGCCGATCTTGAGGACAAGTCGATTTTTGCCGAGGTCGAGCGTGTTGGTGGAACGCCGATTGCCTCGGTTGGCTACCGCACGGTCGAGGCCGTTCGCGCCAATGCCGAGCAGGCGGCCGAGCTGGGCATCGCTCCGCACGATCCGCTGCTCAACCTGCGTGCCGGCTTTACCGGTCCCAATGGCGAGCCGGTTTTGCTCGGCAAGCAGTACTACGTGGGTAGCCGCTACGTTATGGTCATGTAAGTTACGCGGTTTTACCAAACCGCGTAACGGCTCGACGCTACGCCTTTGGTTCCGCCGTTCTAACGAACGGCGGACCGGTCGACGCTGCAAACGCCCCTAAGCGGCAATCTGACGTTCAATCGTCGGTCGCGTACCGAAGTACGTTTCCCTCCTCTTTCACGTCACCTTGCTCGCTTAGGGGCGTTTTCGCTGACTTATGCTCAACCAGCGACGTTTCCGCGCTTGTCAAGAATGTCCCCAATGACTACCCGCAGAATGAGCGTGGACAATCTCCCGTTTTTTGCTTGGTGACGGGTTCAAAGTGGGAGATTATCCACGCTCGTTCCCATCGGATTACATTGCCCGTGACCGGCAGCCGTGCGGCACCGGTCCGCGTGGCGGCGTATAATCGGCGGCAGATGACTTGGACGTTAGGAAACCATGACCGATAGCATGCAGCAGATGGCGCTCGATACGCTCGGCGCCTATTTTGGCTACACCTCGTTTCGCCCGGAGCAGGACCGCATGGTCGATGCGATCCTTGCCGGCCGCGATGCGCTGGGCGTTATGCCCACGGGCGCCGGCAAGTCCATTTGCTACCAGGTGCCCGCGCTCATGCTGCCCGGTATCACCTTTGTGGTGAGTCCGCTGCTGTCGCTTATGGAGGATCAGACCCGTGCATTGCTCGCGGCGGGTGCGCGACCCAGCTATCTCAACTCCAGTCTTACTCCGGCCCAGCAAAACACCGTGCTCAAGCGGGCGCGCGAGGGCCGCTACCAGCTTATGTACGTGGCGCCCGAGCGTCTGCTCGAGCCGCGCTTTTTAGCTTTTGCGCGGGAGGCCGCGGCCGCCGCCGGCATTGGCGTGCCGCTCGTGGCCATTGACGAGGCCCACTGCGTAAGCCAGTGGGGCCAGGATTTCCGTCCCGCCTACCTGCAGATTCGCGAGTTCATCGATTCCCTGCCGCAGCGCCCCATCGTGGCGGCCTTTACCGCTACGGCGACCGAGCGCGTGCGTGCGGACATTCAGCAGATGCTCGGCCTGCAAAACCCCGCGACGGTGGTGACGGGCTTCGATCGCAAGAACCTCTACTTTGGCTGCGAGGAGATGGGCGACAAGGCCAAGGCCGCGTGGGTGCGCGACTATGTGATCGCACATTCGAGCGAAAGCGGCATCGTGTATTGCTCGACTCGCAAGACCGTCGATGCGCTGGCAAGCGAGCTTGCCGAGGCGCTGGGCTCCAGCGGCATTCGCGTTGGCCGCTACCATGCCGGCATGGGCAACGACGCCCGCCGGCAAAGCCAGCGCGCCTTTATCGACGACGATATCCAGGTAATGGTTGCCACCAACGCCTTTGGCATGGGTATCGACAAGCCCAACGTGCGTTACGTGATTCACAACAACGTGCCCGAGAGCATCGAGGCGTACTACCAGGAGGCGGGCCGCGCCGGCCGCGATGGCGACCCAGCCAGCTGCCATTTGCTGTGGAACGGCAACGATTTTCGCATGCGTCGCTTTTTGATCGACCGCGGTGATGCTGCCGACGAGGCGCTCGATGACGAACAACGCGCGTGGGCGCTCCAGAATCGATATCGCCTGCTCAGCCAGATGGAGGGCTACTGCAATACCACCGGCTGCCTGCGCGAATACATGCTGCGCTACTTTGGCGACGAGGCTGCGGCCGAGCATACCGCCGCGGCCGGTGCTAGCGGTGCCGCCACGGACGATGCTGAGGGCTGCGGCAACTGCAGCAACTGCCTCACGCAGTTCGAGGTCGAGGACGTCACCGATATGGCCCGCGCCGCCGTGCGCTATGTGGCTACGCGTCCCATGCGTTTTGGCAAGTCGCTGATCGCCGACGTGCTCCACGGCGGCAACACCGAGCGCATTCGCCAGATGCATCTGGACGAGGACCGCGGCTACGGTGAGCTGTCGAGCGAATCGGTCGGGCGCATCAAGGACATCATCGGGCAGCTGTGCGGGCGGGGCTACCTGGCCACCTCGCAGGGCCAGTATCCGGTCGTGGGGCTGGGCCCGCGTGCCGGCGAGGTCGAGGACGAGGCGTTTGCCTTTACCGTTAAGCGTCGTGCATCCAAGCGCAAGGCCTCGGCCCGCGCCCGCCGTGCGGTGGATCTGCTGCGCGAGGAGGCCGAGCTGGATCAGCGCCCGCGCGTGGGCGACGATGCCGAGCTGTTCGAGCGCTTGCGGGCACTCCGCAAGGAGATTTCGACCGAGCTGGAGATGGCGCCGTACATGGTCTTCTCCGATAAGGCGCTGCGCGGTCTGTGCCGCCTGCGCCCTCAGACGCGCGACGAGCTTATCCGGGTCAACGGCATTGGTGAGAAAAAAGCCGACGCCTTTGGCGAGCAGTTTATGGCGGCGATTGAAGAGTTTGAATCCGAGCATGCACGGGATGGAGCGTAACGATGGTAGCCGATAGCAAGACCGACCGTACTGACGTGTCCGCCGTGCCGCTGTACCAGCAGGTTATGGACGACCTAAAGGGCGAGATCGCGCGCGGCGTGTACGCTGCCGGCTCGCGCATTCCTTCCGAGATGGAGCTCGCGAAGTCCTACGGCGTGGGGCGCATTACCGTGCGTCGCGCCATTGAGGAGTTGTCGCGCGCGGGATATCTCAACCGTCAGCAGGGGAGGGGCACGTTTGTGTGTGCGCCCAAGCTCAAGCGCAAGATTGTCCAGAAAGGCGACGTCCAGAGTTTTACCGAGGCCTGCGCTGCCAACGACATGGCGGCCGGAGCGCGCCTGGTGTCGCGCACGGTGGTTGCGGCGACGCGCGAGGACGCGGCGTTTTTTGGCGTGGAACCCGGCTGCGAGCTCATCGTGGTCGAGCGCGTGCGCACGGCTGATGGCGTGCCCGTCATGCTCGAGAACAACGCCTTTGTGCTGGCCGACCATCCCTATCTGCAGCAGCTTACCGACGAGGACCTCGCCGACAATTCGATTTTTGCGCTCGTTGCCGTGCATTCGGGCCGCGCACCGCTCAAGTCCGATCCCTGTACCGTGGAGATCGCGCTCGCCGATGCTCAGACGGCCCCGCTGTTGGAGGTGCCGGTCGGCGAGCCGCTCTTTTATATGGAGGCGTACTTTACCGATGCGGACGAGCGGCCCTTGCTGCTCGGGCGCCAAAAGATCGTGGGCTCGCGCTACGTGTTCGACATCTAACGTCCATAGATAGAACAATACAGAACAAGTTCGGTGAAATGAATTCACCTGCGACAGCTTGCGTGCTATAAATAGGACAACATAGAACGACCGCAGGTACAAGCTGTCGCCGCTCAAAGTCGCCACACAGGGAGGAACGTCACCGTGAACACACACGATCTGGTTCAGGAAATTATCGAGCGCAAGGGTAAGATCGAGAATGTCTTTTGGATCGCCTGCGGCGGTTCGATGATTGACCTTATGCCGGCCAATGAGCTGCTCAAGCGCGAGGCAACCACGTTTACTTCGACGGTCTACACGGCGCGCGAGTTTTGCCTTATGGCCCCCAAGAGCCTAGGGCCGAAGTCACTTGTCATCGCCTGTAGCCACAGCGGCAACACGCAAGAGGTCGTCGACGGCTGCGAGATGGCGCTGGCCGCCGGTGCCGAGGTCGTGACTATGACTGACTACGCGGGCTCCAAGATCGATAACGGCAAGTGGACCACCTGGGTTTACCCGTGGGGCAAGGGCGAGTCGCAGGCCGAAGTTCCGCAGGGCATCGGCGCTCTGATCGCCGCCGAGCTGCTCGACCAGCAGGAGGGCTACGAGGCGCTCGCCGACATGTACGCCGGCCTTAAGCAGATGGACACACTGCTGCCCGCTGCCCGCGAGAAGGTCAACGCCGAGCTGGGCGATCGCTTTGCCGAGCTCTGCCAGCAGCACGAGTTCTTCTATATCCTGGGCTCCGGCCCCAACTTTAGCCAGACCTACGCCATGGCCATCTGCTCGCTCATGGAGATGCAGTGGCAGCACTGCTGCTACATCCACTCCGGCGAGTATTTCCACGGTCCCTTCGAGGCTACCGAGCCCGGCGTGTTCTACTTTGTGCAGCTTGGCGCTGGCGAGTGCCGCCCCATGGAGGAGCGCGCACTGGCATTTCTCAACACGCACACCGATACAGTCATGGTGCTCGATGCGCTTGAGTACGGCGTGGGCGAGGTGCCCGCCAGCGTGCGTTCGTACCTGGAGCCGATCTTCTTCTATGCGATGAGCTGTGAGCTGCGCGCCGCCCGCGGCAAGGTATTTGACCACAGTCCCGAGGTTCGCCGCTACATGGGCGTCGAGCAGTACTAGGTAACGGGGAACGCGATTTTTCATGACGGGGCCTTCGCCAAGCGCGGGCCCCGTTTGCGTTACGGCGCCCCTTTTTGTTTGTCGAAAACGAAGTCAAATACTTTTCCCGAGAAGTGAACGACCTATTTTGGACCCCCGAAGCATCGACATTTTTTGACGCCAAAACAGCAGGAAAATCTTAATGAAACTGCAGGAAATGGTCTCTATAAAGTGCCGATGCTTCGAGGGCTCGTTTTTGCTCGTTCACTTTTCAGGAAAAGTATTAGACCTAAATCTGCAAGCGTGTCGCGTGAGTCAAAAAGCGGGCCGCGCCGGTGGGTTTCCGGCGCGGCCCGCTTTACATTGTGTCCGTATGAGTGAGTTGTCGCATCAACCGGCGGACTACTTGGCGTCGTAGGCCTCGGCGTCCCACCAGTCGAGCTGGGCGATGTTGTCGCGGATGTGCTGACAGCTCTTGTGGAAGCCCTCGAGCTCGTGCTCGGAAAGGTCGAGCGTGTAGACCTCCTCGACGCCCTCGGCGCCGATCACGCACGGCAGGGAGGTAAAGATGCCCTCCTCGCCATATTGGCCGGTCATAAGCGTAGAGGCCGAAAGCACGGCGTGCTCGTTGTGCAGCACGGCGGCGCAGACGCGCGCGGCGGAGTTGGCAACGGCGTACTCGGTGCACTGCTTGCCGGCGTAAGTCACATAACCGCCCTTGCGTGCGAGCTCCTCGACTTCCATGTGGTCGAAGGCGTACTTGTCGGGGTTCTCGGCCTGAAGCTCGTTGAGGCTCTTGCCGGCGATGGTTGCGGCCTTAAAGGCGGCCAGCTGGCTAAAGCCATGCTCACCGATCATGTAGGCATCGATGGACTTGGGGCTCACCCCGACCTTCTTGGAGATCTCGGTGCGCAGGCGGGCAGAGTCCAGGCCACAGCCCGAGCCGATGATCTTCTTGGGATCGTAGCCGGTCAGGTGCCACAGCTCGGTGCACACGACGTCGCAGGGATTGGAGATGCTCACGAAGATGCCGTCGAAGCCGGCATCGACGATGCGCTTGGCAAAGGTGCGGGCGGCGTCGGTGGTAAAGAACAGCTCGCCGTCGCGGTTGCCGGCGGCCAGTGCGACCTTGCCGGCGGCGTTGACGATGACGTCGCAGCAGGCCAGCTCCTCGTAGTGGTCGTAGCAGTTGACGATCTTGGTGTTGTACGGGACAAACGAAAGGGAGTCGCGCAGGTCCTGGACCTCGGACGTCACCTTTGCCTCGTTGATATCGCAGAGGTACAGCTCATCGGCAATGCCCTGCATGAGCAGGCTGTTGGCGACATGTGCTCCTACGTGGCCCTGGCCGACCACACCGATCTTACGCGTCTGGTACATATACGTATCCTTTCGGCCGAGTTTTTCGCATCGAACCATTGTAGCGTCCTGCTGCCACTTTGCTAGGCTAAAGCGCCGTAGATTTTTGGGACATGCCTTAATCTCTACTTTTGGAGTGATTTGGGCCGCTGACGGTGTCTCGGGGCGATGCACTCGCGCGGATGGGGCCGCTCGTTGTACCATAGCTGCAACTGACTCGTAAGGAGCATCCATGCCCATTCGCATCCCCGACGCCCTCCCTGCCGCCGCGCAGCTCGAGAGCGAGAACATCTTTGTCATGACCGAGTACCGCGCGCTGCACCAGGACATCCGTCCGCTGCGCGTGCTCATCCTCAACCTCATGCCAACCAAGATCGCCACCGAGACGCAGATCATGCGCAAGCTCTCCAACACGCCGCTGCAGGTAGAGGTGGACCTGCTACGTACCAAGACGCACGAGGCCACGCACGTGAGTGCCGGCCACCTGGAGACGTTCTACCGTACGTTCGATGACATCCGCGATATCCACTACGACGGCCTGATCATCACGGGCGCGCCGGTGGAGCAGATGCCGTTCGAGGAGGTCGACTACTGGCCCGAGCTCTGCCAGATCATGGATTGGTCCACCACGCACGTGCACTCTACGCTGCATATTTGCTGGGGCGCACAGGCAGGGCTCTACCATCATTACGGTATCCAGAAGTGCGACCTGCCGGCCAAGGCGAGCGGCGTGTTTGAGCATTATCTGGTGAAGCCGCAAAGCCCGCTGGTCCGCGGCTTTGACGACCGCTTCTATGCCGTGCACTCACGCAATACCGATGTGCGCCGCGAGGACGTGGAGGCCGAGCCGCAGCTTGAGGTCGTGGCCGTATCAGACGAGGTGGGCCTGTACATCGTCAAGTCGACCGACAGTCGCCGCTTCTTTGTCTTTGGCCATCCCGAGTACGATACCGACACGCTGCGCCTGGAGTACGAGCGCGACGTGAAGCGCGGGCTCAACCCCCAGGTGCCGGCGCATTACTTCCCAGGTGACGACCCCACCGCCGAGCCGCGCAACGTCTGGCGCAGCCAGGCCCAGCTGCTCTACACCAACTGGCTCAACTACTACGTCTACCAGACCACGCCCTACGACCTGGCCCGCGCCGGCGAGGAGCACTAGGCTACGGCTGCGGTTGCGGTTGTGGCTGCGGCTGCGGCGTGACGAGCGTGGATTTTCGGATGCCCATCTTGCGGGTGCGATACAACGGCGGTTAGGCGCTGATGATGTGGGGTAGCGGCAGGTCGTGGGTGTCGGTGGGAACGTGGTCGACACGCTGATCGTCAAAGGCGATGCCGATGATTTGGCATGCGGGCGAGAGCGTGGGCAGGTAGCGGTCGTAGCAGCCGCCGCCATAGCCCAGGCGCGCGCCGGTGTGGTCGAAGGCTACGAGCGGCACGACGATCATATCGAGCGCCTCGGCAGGCACGATAGGAAAACGGCTGCTGTCGACGTCCGTGGCTGCGAAGGCCCGCGTAGGGTGGGCGATAAACGGGGCCTCGGACGCATCGCCGGCAGCAACTGCCCGCATGCACATGCGCTGGCCACAAGCCACGGTGTCAGCTGCCGAGAACATGCACGGATAGGCCACGCGCCAGCCGTGTTTTGCGGCCGCTGCGGCAAACGCGGCAGGATCTGCCTCGGAGCCCATGGCGGCATAGACGGCAACGGTGCGCGGGGCCACGGGACCCGAGCCGCCCAGCAACTCAACGAGCCGCGCGCATACAGCAGCAGACTTTGCCGCCCGCATATCCAAATCTAGAGCGTCGCGTCGGGCAATTACCGCCCGCCGCAACTCGGCCTTATCCATCCCGGCCCCTCTCTCAAACCTACCAAAAAGGGACAGGTTTATTTTGGTAGGTTTTATCTGGTCAAATGTCGAAACCACCACGCAAACCATCGCAAGGGGAGCAGTTCATGGACACCTTCGTGGGTTTTGACGAAGAGTGGGTGTTCGCGGCGGTGTGTCTCGATCTGTAACAGTAACTCGGCAAAATCGGGCCTAGATGTTACAGATTTAGACAAAGGGCCGGCGTCATCCGAAAACGTCTCGATTTGTAACATCTGGAGCCAATATTGCTGCCTAGATGTTACAGATTTAGACAAACTGGTGTGACGGGCTGAGCTGTCCCGCCCAAGCAGCGGCAAAAGAAAAGGTAGATTTTCAGGCATGTCCCAAAAATCTACCTTTGCTGTGCGTTAGCCCAGCAGGTCGATGACGTTGAAGCCGGCGTTGCTCTTGGCGATGACGTCTCGGCCGCCAAAGACGCAGGTGGGCGAGACGGCTGCGACGCGCGTCACGTCGGCGCCGAGCGAGCGCAGCTCACCGGGCGTGGCGGCGAGCATCTGGGCGCGGCGCTCCTCGCGTGCATGCGGATCGAGTCCGGCCAAGTAGGTCGTGTTGCGGCGTTTGGTGAGCGCGTACGGCTTCACCGGCGCATCCATGCCGCTCACGCAGCTCACAATAAAGCCCTCAAAGGCGGCCACGTCGGGCTCAAAACCGCCGAGCCATTCGCCTGCGCGCGCCACGCGCTCAATCGAGGGGTCGATTGCCGGGTCGCGGTAGGTGTAGAACGCCGCCTGACGCTCGCCTGCCGCGCGGAATCCGCAGCCGTACGCCCCGCCTTTCACGCGGATCTCGTTCCACAGGTAGTCGTAGGAGAGCGCGTTGGCGGCAACCGCCCAGGCGCCCGTCACGTCAATGCCCAGGCGACGCGGGTCGCATGCGCTTGCCGCAAAGCAGATGTCGCTGGGGATGACAAAAGCCTCGTGGCGGTCGCACGGCGTCGGCACCACGAGCGTGTCGCGGCCGGCAACAGCACCGTTGCCCGCGCCCAACCCCAGGTCGCCCGCGGCGGCCCAGTACGCGTCAAAGTCCTCATCGCTGCCGGTAAAGCTCGCCAGACAGCCATCGGACACAAAGATGCGGCCTGCCAGCTCGGCAAGCTTGGCGCGCAGATCGTCCAGACGCTCATCAAAGTGGTCGAGCAGATCGCGCAGGAACAAGTAGAAGTCCACGCCCGAAAGCTGCTCGCGCACCACGGCCGAAGGCGAGCTGTAGCTCATCGCGCGACCAAGAGCCGCCGAGTGACCGTTGTTGATAAAGCCCTGCTCAAGCCCAATGCGAATCTGCGTGAGCACGTCGCGCACGCGGTCGGCGTCGGCATCGAGCAACAGCGTGCTCGACCACACCTCGCGCGGCAGGCTCGCCAGCGCATCGATCTTCTCGGACAGGGCGCCGGCGCTCACCAGCAGGTAGGGGCGCACGCCGTCCACGTCGGGCTGGGTCATGACCTCGGTCGTAAAGCTCAAAAAGCCCAGCTTGCCGGCGATGAGGTTGTCGAGCTCCTCGGCCGAGTGCTCGCTCGTGGGCAACTGCTTGAACAGGCGGCAGAGCAGGGTCACATAGGGCAGGTCTTCAAACGCGACGCAGCTCAGGTCGAAATACTGCATGGCGTAGGCCAAGCGGTTGGTGGGGATGCCGTGGCGCAGGCAGGGGATGGGCGCGGTCGTGTCCACGACCAGCGGCGGCTCGGGGCGCGCCTCGCCAATGTCGGACACGCGCAGGCGTGGCAGCGTGGCCTTGGCCTCGGGCGCGTCATCCGCCTCCTGCGCGGCGCGCAGCGCGGCCGTGCGCTCGACCACATCGGCCAGCTCGGCATCGGTCATGGCATCGCGCTTGGCTGCCAGCTCGGCGGCTTCGGCGCCCTCCGCACCCTCGGCGGCATCCACCGGCACCAGCTCGACCAGCGCCATGTGGTCGTTTTCCAGCACCAGCTCGCGCAGCAGGTCCTCAAAGTAGCTGCCGTCCAGCTCGCCGCGCAGCTCCTCGTACACCGGGCCGTATTTGAGCGCCAGCGTCGCGGCGTCGTCATCGTAGAGCCACGTGCTCAGCGCGTCGCACGCAATGGCCACGCCGTCGGCGATACCGTAGTCGCGCTGGCGCAGGTCGTATTCGTTGCTGCTGATGATGGCCTCCAGGCGCTCGCGCGGAACGCCGTGCTCGCACAGGTCGCGGCAGGCGTCCTGGAACACGCGGCGCAGCTCGCGCGCCACGCCGGGCTGCGCGTTTTGCAGCATGATGAGCTCGTAGGGCTGCAGGCTCTCGGCCGCGGTGTAGCTCACCACGTTGCCGCCCAGGCCGGCGGCAAGAATGGCCTTCTTAACCGGCGCCTCGTTGGAACCCAGCAGTGCCTCGAACAGGATGTCCGCCGCGATCGTGCGCTTGCGGTCGAGCGCGCTGCCCAGCACAAGACCCAGGCCCACCAGGGCGTTCTCGGGCGTGGTGGCCATCTCGACGCGCTTGTACTCGCAGGTCACGGGCGCCTGCACGACCAGCGGATTGGGCGCCAGCGTGGACGGGTCCTCGCCGGCGGCGACGGCTGCGTCCATGCGGCGACTCGCGGCACTCGGCTGCGACAGATAGCGCTCGTCCAAAAAGGCCAGTGCACGGTCCACGTCCAGGTCGCCGTAGAGCGTGATGTAGGAGTTGGAAGGATTGTAGTGGCGCGCGTGCGTGTCCAGGAACTGCTCGTAGGTGAGCGCAGGGATCGCGCGCGGGTCGCCGCCGCTCTCGTGCGCATAGGCGGTGTCGGGATAAAGCGCGGCGTTGACGGCATCGTCCAGCACGCTCATGGGGTCGGACAGCGCGCCCTTCATCTCATTGAAAACCACGCCGTTATAGCGTAGCGTTCCCTCGCGCAGGCTTGCGGAACTGCCGTTGCCCTCGCCCTCGGCGCCCTCCGGCAGGTCCAGCTCGTAGTGCCAGCCCTCCTGCTCAAAAATGGTGGGCTTGGTGTAGATGGCCGGGTTGAACACCGCGTCCAGGTACACGTCCATCAGGTTGTACAGATCCTGCTCGTTGGTGGTGGCGACGGGGTAGATGGTTTTGTCGGGGTAGGTCATGGCGTTGAGGAACGTCTGCATGGAGCTCTTGATCAGGTCGACGAACGGCTCCTTGACGGGAAATTTGGCCGATCCGCACAGCACCGAGTGCTCGAGGATATGGAACACGCCGGTGGAATCGGCCGGCGGCGTCTTAAAGCCAATGGCAAAAGCCTTGTTTTCGTCGTCGCACGCCAGGTACAGCAGGCGAGCGCCCGAGGCGGTGTGGCGCAGCACGTAGGCGTCCGAGTCGAGCTCGGGCACGGTCTCGCAGCGCTCGACGGCAAAGCCGTGACAGGTGGTGCCGGGCACCAGCAGCGCGGCGGCAGCGGCGCGCGGGTCGGTTGAGGTGGTGGGCATATGCAGTCTCCTTTGACGCCCCAGCGGGGGCGAATCGAGTCGAATCCTCGTGAGTATACCCATATGGGGCCGCGGCTCTGCGGCGAACTGGAGACGATGCCGGCGGATTGGACAAAGGCCCCGCGTGCCCGCCGCGCGAGCGTGGATATTCGGTCACACGAGCGCGGATTTTCGGACCGTCCAAAAATCCTCACTCACGTGGCGGCAACCAAGATAAGGCGGCCAGCGCCGGCTTGATGAATGGTGCCGAAAGACGTCCTATGCCTGAGCGTCCGCGTGTCCGTCCATCAAGAACAGCCTAAGAACCAGCTTGATGGCATATCCCGGTTTGATTTCTGCCGCGTCAAAGACGTGGCGCTCGGCGAGCTCGCTGCAGTATGCATAGATGTCGCGGATAAGGTCCGCGCCCGAAAGCGTAAACATGTAGCCTGCGTCCGAAAGCGCATTGGGCGCGGCGGGCAACTTGGCCATGTGGCAGAACGTTTGCAGGTCGGGCGCCATAACATTCTGGTAGTCGAGGTGGCCGCTGGCATCCTGTGCGGCAAGCTCCAATTGGCGCACAAAATCCAGCGCCGCTGCTAACACAAAGCTCGGCGTAGGCGCATTGACGTCCTGAGTGGTCGCCACAAGCCTGCCCGCCGCCTGCGTGACAAGCCAAGCGACCTCGCGCTGGCAGCGCACGGCCTTGCGCGTCACCGGCTTGATGGACGAAGAAGAAACGCTTCCCTTAGGCGGATTCGAAGCAGCCATAAGACCCTCCCATGAACAATCCGGCCCAATAAGCCCGGATGAAACACGTGCTACATCAGTATACAGGGGAGTGGGATAGCGGGGTATGAGCGCGCCAGCGGCAAACCGAGAGCATCAACGATGTGCCGATCGCGGAATGAGATCTCGTAATAATTGACTCTCGGCCATATTATTGAGGGGCATGACCCGCGTTCGTATGGTTGTAGGTGCTGGCGATGAACGACATTGACCTTGCTGTTCCGTTGATGGATGGACCAAGCTATGACCGTGCCTGCAGTCTCGTGCCTTCCGAATACGTTGAGGCATGGGAGTGGTTTCTGGGTGAGGAGCAGCGCGGCGGCGTTTGGACCAGCCTTCCGCACCGCACCAAGGAAGATAGCCCTCAGTATCAGTATCGTTTGAGAATTGGCGCGGACTTCTTTCCCGTAACGCGGGATTCAGGGATCTTCTGGCCGGGCCAGGATCGGGTGAAGCAAGATCCCAATAAGATCTTTGCGCTTTCGGTCCATAACTCTAAAAAGAGCTTCTACACCGATGTTCCTCCGCTCTATTTGGATGACGGTACGTGGGTCATTAAGTATTCGGTTCAAGCGCCAGGCGTCGTTGGTTCTCGAGACCAGAATTACAACCGTAAAATGCTCAACTGCATGGAATATGGCGTACCAGTCGGAGTCATATTTGCAACCGAGGTGGGCTATAAGGTGCTTGGCCTTGCGTTTGTTGAACGGTTTGAGCCCGAAAACGGCTGGTTTGTTCTGCATGGTCCCGTTCATAAAGGCGGACCGGACCCTCGTTTTGCATCCGACATGAGCTATCTGAAGCACATGCCAGTCGACATTGAGTTTGCCGGGCAGAGTGCGACCGATGACGAAAAAGTTCGCTATGCGTTGAGACGCGAGCGATTGGGGCAGCAATGGTTCCGCAAGCAGCTCATTGCCGCCTATGATGGTCGCTGCGCGGTGTCGGGTTGTGGGGTTAACGAGGCACTGGAGGCTGCACATATCGAGAATTACTCGGGACCCAAATCACAGGTTGCCAGCAATGGCATTCTGCTTCGGCGCGATTTTCATGCTCTATTCGATGCTCATCTGATTTCGTTTGAGCCTGTTTGCGGCGAATATCGGCTGTGCGGATCGTACCTGCTGGATAAGACCGACTACGCTTCCTTTGCAGGTGCGACGCTAAGGCAGCCGAATGAGCGTCAGTGGCGACCCAATGCGGTGTTTCTCGAGGCCCATCGCATTGAGTTTGATCGCTCGGAAAAGAAGCGTGAAAAGGCGGGGCTTCTGCCGTATTAGCGTATTTGGCTTCGGCGGTCTTTTACGATCGTGTTGTTTGATCGGATCGCGTGGCGATGCAATCTCGTGCACGCCCGCCGGTGCATGCTCTTCCTGATTTGGATAGCGAGAGAGGAGCGCGTGTGAGCTGGCGAGGCGATATTGCGATGGGGAAATACGGAAAACTGCCGTGTGCCCTTATCGACAACAATATGTTTCCGGGCGTAGAGGTTGATTGCGGGTCGTTTGCTGTCGCCTGTCCTTGTTGCGGCTCGCAAATATCGTGTCTCGATATTCGGTTCATCGATGCGCGCGACAGACTCAGCGACGAAGTGAGAAAACGGACGGGCGTTCATATGCCGGTGCATCCGGAGAAATGCCCTGTTTGCGGCCTCGATATCGTGTACGACGTTTGCGACGGGGGATAGGTGATGCGGAGGAGCTGGCTGTGAAGGCCTCTCCGTCTCTACAAATAAATTCCCTCACCGAGTTGCTTGTGGAACTTGGCGTGATGGTCGCGTGCCCAGGTAAAGAGTGCCTGGTCAAAATTGGTATGCGTGGCCGGAACGCCAAAGACGCCGGCAACTTCGACGCGCACAAACTCCAGTGCCGGCAGCTTGTTGATGGCAGTGAGGGCAAACGGGGACGTGGGTTCTTCGAACAGATAGCGGCTGCCTTGCAGCGCGTCGCAACTGGTGCACGTGTTGCCGAGTGACGGGGCTTTGGAGGCTCGCGCGCCTACGGGCTTGTAGCCACAGCGCTTAGAAAGATAGTCGCGGATCTCGCCCGGGACGCAGCCAAGAGCGGGAACAATGGCGAGTGCGTTGGCATTGGTCGTGTCGATGGCAATGTGCCCGGCCTTGTTGGGTGCGTGAGCGATGGCGATGCCCTCGTCGTTATCGGTTCGATAGGGAATGCCGAAGGCCGCGACCGAGGTCTCTTTGTGGCATTTCCAGCATTCGCGCTTGCCCAGTACTAGATATATATACGGCGCAGAGGGGTCGGATCGGTCAACACCGGGCAGCCACTCGGCAAAGGGCTCGGGATTGACGCCGCTGGGTACATACCAGATCTTCTTGGTCCGGTCCCATTTGGCGCCCAGCGCCTTGGCTTCTTCTTTGCGCGAAAAGGGAACATCGAGCTCGGTGCGCATGGTGGCTCCTTGGTGCTGCAGGTGTAAGTGGCTCAAGGATACCGCAGGGCGTGGACGTTGTGGCGTTTTGCCGAGAAGCCGCGGTGCGGACTGGTTGGTTACGCCTTGGATAAACTGGCAAGTAGATGGTCGGCTTTTGGCCAGTTGAGCGGCAACCTTGCCAAAAGCTTGACGGATTGCGGTTTGGGCATCGTCGAATGAACACTTTGGCGCACCTCGGCGAAAAAACCGCCGGTCGTTTGTCGGAAACTTAACAGAACCGCCAGCCGCCGCCGGCGTGCGTGCTATCTTCGCGCCATGAGGTACTTTATCGTTTCACATAACGCCGCATTGGCGCTGTTGGCGCACATGCCGAACCCTCGCTTTGGGGATTCGGAGCCAGAGGTCGTGTCGATTGCAGGTGCCTGTGCGCTCTTGGACCAAGAAGCGCAGGAGGTTATCGATCGCTATGACCTGGGGATCGAAACGCTGGATTTGCTGGTGCCGTCGCGCGCCGGCCGTCGGCAGAGCAAGCATGTTAAGACGCATCTGTGCACCAACGAGCTCCCGGCGGGTTCGTTTATCTCGCTGGGCCACTGGATGGGCGACCTTGATGCGTATGTGTGCTCTCCCGAGCTGGCGTTTTTGCAGGCTGTGCACGATGGCGATATGGCAGCGGCCGTCTATGCCGGCTATGCGATGACATCGGATTACCGGCTGGATAACCTTGCTCCCGGTGGGGTAACAGGCAGGGATGCGGGCATGCGCGATAGCAGGCTCACGACTAAGGAGCTCATCGAGGCGTATATCGAGAAGTCACCCAAGGTGAGGGGTATCGCGAAGGCAAAGGCGCTGCTTGCATATGTGATCGAGGGGTCGCGCTCTCCGAGGGAGTCGGGGCTCTGCATGTTTATGTCGTTGCCTGCGCGCTACGGCGGGTATGCATTGGGCAAGGCCGAACTTAACAAGAAGGTCTTCATTCGCGATGGATACAATGATGGACGTGATCACAAGCTTCGCGTGTTGGAGCGCACACCCGACATAACGCTTACGGCTAAAGTCGAGGTGGGCATGGATAAAGTAAAGGCCGGGCTGCTGCCAGAGGTGCTGACCGCGATGGTCGATTACGATAGCGATGCCATTCATGACGGACGCGAGAAGATTTACAAGGATGCCGAGCGCCGCAACGAGTTGGAGCTGTTGAGCGGCGTGGCACACTTCACCGTGACGACTGAGCAGGCAAATGACTACGACAAGCTCATCCGGCTGTGCGAACGCATCCGACGGAAGCTGCATCGGAACAAGCGACCCATTTTTAACAAGCCCATGAGCGAGGAGCAGCGATACTTTGCCCTCAAGCGCGTCGAAGCGAAGCGGTTTAAGCTTTGGCAGGCCGTAATCGAGGCGCGTCAACATTGGTAGGGGCGGTTGCTGGGCATGGGACCAAGGGTCTCATTGTCAGGTCTAATACTTTTCCCGAGAAGTGAACGAGTCAAAACGGACCCCCGAAACATCGACACTTTTGGTGGCTTATTTCCTGCGGTTTTATCATTGGAATCCTGCGGTTTTGGCTGTAAAAAGTGTGGATGCTTCAGGGGTCCAAATAAGGTCGTTCACTTCTCGGGAAAAGTATTAGACCTGGTTATGGGAAGGCTGTCCGGATGTGGCCGCGAGGCTTGCGAAGGCCAGATCGGGGCGGTCGCCAAGGCTGTTTGGGTAATTTTGGGGCTGATTGGGGCGGTCGCCAAGGCTGTTTGGGTGATTTTGGGGCTGATTGGGGCGATCGCCGGGGTTGTCTGGGCGACTTTGGGTGTGGCAGGGGTAATTGTCGGCGATACCGAAGCAACTTGGGGTCTGCCGGGATGATTGCCGGTTATGTAGAGGCGGTATCAGCCTCGATTGGGATGGTTATTGGAGCTGCCGAAGCGGTTTTGGGTGCCACGGCGCCCTTTTGGCTTAGCAGATAAAACAAAACAGCCCAGAGGCATAGCCTCTGGGCTGCGAACATTTGGTGGGCGTTACAAGATTTGAACTTGTGACCTCTTCCGTGTCAGGGAAGCGCTCTCCCCCTGAGCTAAACGCCCGATCAAGGGTGCGCAAGTGCGCAAGGGATAATATAACGGAGCTTGAACTCGGTGGCAAGAATATTTTTTAAAATCGCTAACGTTGTGGAATCAAAGGGCTTTGTCGCGCCCATTTTAAAAGAGCTCGCTGCCGCGATTTGGCTATCGCATAATGCAAAGCCGTTACAATGCCGAACCATGGAAGAGACGTCTGCGGAATTGTCCTACCGATAAGCGGACAAGCCCCCAGCTGGTGCCTTCGCCGTGGTAAGGTAAGCCGAATTGTTTCCAGGCTGTTTCGGGGGAGCGGGATGAGCAGAGAGCGTGTCGAGCAGGTCGAAGGCACAGGGGCTTCGGTGCCGATGACCGATATATCGAACATTGATGTGCCCGAGGGCACCGATGAGCTCAGCCGCAGCACCCGCCGTGCATGGCGCGACCGCCTCAACGACGCCCAGACGCGCAAGATGATCGTGGGCATGTTGGCTACGCTCGTGGGCGGCTCGTTTTGGGGCTTCTCGGGCACCAGCGCGAGTTTTTTGTTCGATACCTACCATGTCGATACGCTGTGGCTTATGAGCATACGACAGATTCTCGCCGGCCTGCTCTTTATGGCTGTGGTTGTCACGCGCGACCGCGCACGCCTGGTTAAGCTTTGGACGACGCCGACCGACCGCAAGCAGCTGTTGCTCTTTACCGCCTTTGGCCTGCTGTTCAACCAGTTTTGCTATCTTTCGGCCGTGCGCCTGACCAACGCCGGAACCGCGACGGTCCTTCAGTGCCTGCAGCTGGTCATCATCATGGGATATACCTGCATCACCGATCGCCGCAAACCGCGCATGCGCGAGGTTATCGGTATTGGCCTGGCCCTTGGCGGCACGTTTTTGATCGCCACCGGCGGTGATCCCACCAGCCTGAGCATCTCGCCGCTCGGTCTGGTTGCGGGCCTTATGTGTGCGGTCAGCGCCGCCTGTATGGCGGTGATTCCCGCCAAGATCCTGCCCGAATACGGCAGCCCCATCGTTACAGGCTCTGCCATGCTCACGGCAGGCGTGGTCTCGTGCGTTTTCGTGCAGCCGTGGGCCCATATGCCGGCGCTCGATGCCGCCGGCGTCGAGGCGCTCGCGGTGTTTGTGGTCGTGGGCTCGTTTTTGGCGTACATGCTCTATATGCAGGGCGTCAAGGACATCGGCTCGGTGCGCGCGAGCCTCATCGGGACCGTGGAGCCGGTCTCGGCAACCATTACCAGCGCCGTTATGCTGGGCACGGTATTTTTGCCCACCGACCTGGCGGGTTTTGCCATGATTATCGTAATGATGTTTTTAACGGTGTAGTCGACGCAGCGGCTGATACAAGTTAAAAACTGAATAGGGATTCGCGCATGTTGCGTGTAATCAGGACGCATGTCTGGAGTTTAGCTGCGCGCGTTCAATATGACATAAACTGATAACGTTTATCGACTTTTGTATTGCGAGGATTTCTCTATGGCTGGAAATCATTTTAAGGGTAGCGGAGACGGCCGTCCTGCGGTCCCGCCGCGTTCTAACGGGGCGGGAAGGCCCAGCGCTCCGGGTGGCATTGGCCAGAACGGCGCCGGCAATCGCACGTCTCCGGGCGAGACGGCGATGTTTACCGCTCTGTATGAGCAATCTCAGAAGGCAAAAAAGGCCGCCCGCGCAAACGGTCAGGCCGCTGCGACCGGGGCTACCCCCGCAGTGCCGCCGCGCGAGGTCTCCGCAAATCCCGCGGGCAATGCGGGCAGCGCCAATGCTGCCGGCAACGCCTCGTCGTCCAAGGATGTAGGAATCACGGGCAACTTGGGCACGATTTACACGGGAGCTTCCGAGACCGGCACGTTTGCCCGTCTGGACGATAGCGGTGCCGAGTTTGTGGGCTCGGGTTCTAAAGAAGACTATTACGATTTTGGCCTGAACTACGGCGACGGCACTTCGTCGAGCACGACGTCGGACGGGCTGGTCCGTCATCGTCATCGCAAGGGCGAGAACAAGAACCGTTATGCCGCCACAGCGGTCGTTGCTGTCGTCGCGGTTGTCCTCGTTGCACTTGGCGTGAGCGGCTTCATGTTCTTTAACTCGGCAAAGACCGTGAAGGCCCAGGCAAAGGAGGCCGTGGGTATCGTCGCAGACCTTAAGGGTAAGGTCACGTCGGGCGATTTTTCGACCCTGCCCGACGATGCGAAGAAGATCAACGACCTTTGCAGCAGCATGAAGGCGGAGACCTCGAGCCCGCTGTGGACGATGGCCTCGTTTGTCCCGGTGTACGGCAGCGACATTAATGCCGTCCGCACCATGGTCGACGCTCTGTCCGATGTTTCGAGCGGCGCGCTGGTCCCCATGGCCGATAATCTCGCTCAGGCAACGCCCGGCAAGCTGTTCCAGGACGGAACAATCAACGTGTCCGCGCTGCAGGCGGTCGCCGATTCGCTCTCCGATAGCTCGAGGGCGTTCAAGAGCGCCAATGAAAAGATTCAGGGTATTGGCGATACGCATATCGCCCAGGTGACCGAGCTGGTCGATAAGGTAAAGGACGGCTTTGCCACCCTCAACGGCGCGGTTGACGCGGCGGAGAAGGTCGCCCCCGTTCTGCCCCAGATGCTCGGCGCCAACGGTCAGACGCGCAACTATCTTGTGTATGCCATGAACAACGTCGAGATTCGTGCTTGCGGCGGTTTTGGTGGTTCGCAGGGCCTGATTTCGGTCACCGACGGCCAGATGTCGATCGGTGACTTTGTTCCATGTATTGCGCGTAGCAAAGACGAGGCGGTTGAGAGCGTCGACGAAGAGGACGAGGCACTGTTTGGTGACCACAGTAACCTGTACAACTCTGGTAATGCGTATTCGCCCGATTGGCCCCGCAACTCGCAGCGTGTCGCCGCGCTGTGGAAGTCCCAGTATGGGCAGGACGTTGATGGCGTCGTCGGCATCGATCCGGTGTTCTTGCAGTACCTGCTGGGCCTTGTCGGTAATGTCTCGCTGCCTGATGGTACGGTCGTCGACGGTACCAACGCAGCGAAGGTTCTCATGCACGATGTGTACTGGAACTATCCGGTCGAGGAGTCGGACGGCATCTTTGCATCCGTCGCCAGCGCTGCCTTCGACAAGATCCTCGGTGGCATCGGTGACGTCGACGTTACGAAGCTTGTCGGTGCATTCGAGCGCGGTGCCGAAGAGGGCCGTCTGATTGCTTGGATGAGAAACAATGATGAGCAGAATGCCATCAAGGAGACGGGCATTGACGCTTCGCTGCCCGATCCGGATGATCCGAGTGCCGATCCCGTTGCCGGCGTTTACTTTAACAACCTGAGCTTCTCCAAGCTCGATTGGTATCTGAACGCCGATACGCAGATTGGCCAGGGCATCAAGAACGGCGACGGCACGTGCTCGTATCGCATCACCGTTACCCTGACGAACATCATGACGCAGGAGGAGGCAGGCAAGCTGCCCGACTACGTCGCGGCGAGCGCGCCCGACGCCGCGCGCGACGACGAGCGTCTGAATGTCTCACTGTTTGCCCCGACGGGCGGCAACATCAGTGGCCTTACGGTTGAGGGCACCCAGTTTGGTCTTGGCGCCGCTACGTGGCATGGAATCCCCTTCTATTCGGGCACCGTTGACCTGCATGCTGGCGAGACGACGACGATCACGTATACGCTGACCACGTCGGCCGAGGCGGGGGACAAGCCGCTTGCGCTGCGTCAGACTCCTACATGCCAGGCGGCTCGCGATAGCGCGTCGGCGTAGGGTTTTTCTGGTAGCGCAGATAATCGAGTACCATTTTGGGGCGGACAGGCAATCTGTTCGCCCCTATTTTGTAAGGAGATCGCATGAAGTACTTTGGCACCGACGGATTTCGCGGCGAGGCCAACGTTGGGCTGACCGTGGAGCACGCGTACAAGATCGGCCGCTTTGTGGGCTGGTATTACGGCGCCAGGCGCGGGGCCAAGGCGCGCGTGATCGTGGGTAAGGACACGCGTCGCTCGAGCTATATGTTCGAGGCGGCGCTGGTGAGCGGTCTGGTTGCGAGCGGTGCAGACGCCTATATGCTGCATGTGATTCCTACGCCGGGCGTGGCGCACCAGACCGTGGAGGGCTGCTTCGATTGCGGCATCATGATCAGTGCGAGCCACAATCCGTTTTGCGATAACGGCATTAAGCTCGTCAACAGCGACGGCTTTAAGATGGACGAGGACGTGCTGGAGCTCATCGAGGACTACATCGATGGCAAGGGCGAGGTGCCGCTGGCCACGGGCAACCAGATTGGTGCCACGGTGGACTATATGCAGGGCCGCAACCGCTATATTGCCTCGCTCATCGCGAGCGCGAACTTTTCGCTGCAGGGCGTCAAGGTCGGCATCGACTGCGCCAACGGCTCGGCGTCCTCGGTGGCCAAGCCGGTGTTCGACGCGCTGGGCGCCGACGTGCGCGTGATTAACGCCGCGCCCGATGGCTTTAACATCAATGTGGACTGTGGCTCCACGCATATGGAGCGCCTGCAGCGCCACGTGGTGGAGCAGGGCCTGGACGTGGGCTTTGCCTACGACGGCGATGCCGACCGCTGCCTGGCCGTGGACGAGCGCGGCCGTGTGGTCGACGGCGACCAGATTCTGTATGTGTGCGGCGTGTATCTTAACAAGCACGGGCGACTCTCGGGCGGTACCGTGGTTCCGACAATCGCCAGCAACTTTGGCCTGGTCAAGTCGCTGGAGCTTGCCGGTCTGAGCGCCGTGACCAGCGGTGTGGGCGACCGCCACGTGTATGCCAAGATGCGCGAGGGCGGCTACAGCCTGGGTGGCGAGCAGACGGGCCATACGATCTTTGGCGATATCGAGCGTACGGGCGACGGCATAATGACCTCGCTGCGCGTAATGGAAGTGATTCGTGCCGAACGCGAGACGCTTTCGCAGCTCGCGGTGCCGTGCAAGCTGCTGCCGCAGGCGCAGGTTGCCGTACGCGTGGCGGACAAGGATGCTGCGCTGGGCAACATGGGCGTGCAGGCCGCCATTGCCGAGGCCGAGGCGTCGCTGGCGGGCGAGGGCCGCGTGCTGGTGCGCAAGAGCGGAACCGAGTCGGTGATTCGCGTTTTGGCCGAGGCCCCCGACCAAGACGCCGCCGACGCCGCCATGAAGCGCATCGCCGCCGCGCTGGAGGCTCTGTAGTTACGCGGTTTTACCAAACCGCGTAACCGCTCGACGCTACAAACGGCCCCAAGCGGCAATCTGTCGCTCATTTTCAAGGGCGCGACCAGAAGGTCAGCGCCCTTTCATTTCACGTCACCTTGCTCGCTTGGGGCCGTTTTCGCTGACGTTGCCAAGACATCGACGTCAACATGGTTGGCGTTGGCGATGGCGTGCTGGTCAATCCTTACAGCTGGTACAGCGTGGTGAACTTGTCCTGCAGGTAGCTGCAGTAGTAGCGGGCATCGAATGCCATACCGCACGCGCCCTTGATGAGCTCCGGCGCGTCCTTGGCGCGGCCCCACTGCCAAATGTGCTCGCCCAGCCAAGCACGGACGGGTGTCAGGTCGCCGCTCGCACAGGCGCCGTTAAGGTCGACACCGTCGCGGCACATGGCCGGCACAAACATGGCATCGTAGGCGCTGCCCAGCGCATACGTGGGGAAGTAGCCAAACGAGCCGCCGCTCCAGTGCGTATCCTGCAGGCAGCCGCGCGTGTCGTCGGGAACAGGAATGCCCAGGTACTCGTCCATAAAGCGATTCCAAAGCGCGGGGATGTCCTTGGCCGTGGCCTCGCCGGCAAACAGCATGCGCTCAATCTCGTAGCGCACCATAATATGCAGCGGGTAGGTGAGCTCGTCGGCCTCGGTACGGATCAGCGACGGCTGAGCGATGTTCACGGCGTGGTAGAGCGTGTCCTCGTCCACGTTGCCGTAGACCTCGGGCGCGTGACGGCGCAGCACTTCGAGCAGCGGGCCCATAAAAGCGCGACTGCGGCCTACGGTGTTCTCAAAGAAGCGGCTCTGGCTCTCGTGAATGCCCATGGAGGTGCCGCCCTCCAGACACGTGCGCGCGTAAGCGGGATTGACGCCCAGCTCGTACATGGCGTGCCCCGCCTCGTGGATGATGCTATAGACGTTGGAGATGCAGTCGTTCTCGTAGATGTGCGTGGCGATGCGCGCATCGCCCACCGAGAAGCCCTCGCTAAACGGGTGCTCGGTAAAGGCGAGCGTGGTGTCGTCCAGGTTAAGGCCGACGAGCTTCATCAGGTCGAAGCTCATGGCGCGCTGGGCGGCCTCGGGCACGCGGGCATGCAAAAAGTCGGCAGTAGGCTGCTGCCCGCGCTCGCCGATGGCGTGCACGAGCGGCACGACGGTGGCCTTGACCTCGTCACAAAACGCATCGAAGCTCTTGGCGGAAAGGCCGCGTTCGTACTGGTCGAGCCAAACATCGTATGGGTCGCGCTTGGGGTCCATGAGCTCGGCCTGATGCTTAAGTTGGGCGACGATTCTATCCACGTAGGGCTCAAAGCTCGCCCAGTCGTTGGCCGTCTTGGCCTTGTGCCACACGGCGTCGGCCTCGCAGGTGAGCCTGGTCCAGGCTTCGGCTTCTTCGGTGGGAATGGCGCTTGCCTCGCGCTGGTCGCGGCCGAGCACACGGATCTCGTCGAGCAGCTGCGGGTCGTCGATCTTGCCGCCGGCGACGGTCTCGTGTGCCAGCGAGCCTACAAGCTCGACGGACTTTTTGCTGGTCAGGAGCTTGTGATGTTCGCCGGCAAGGGTACCCATAGCATCGGCGCGGGCCGCAGCACCGTTGGCGGGGGCAATCGTCGCGCCATCGAACTCGGCAATCTTGAGCAGGTACTCGCGGGTCCATAGTTTGCCTTCGAGCTTGCGGAGCTTCTTGATGCCCTTGCCCGCCTTGGCGTTCTTAGAGGCCTTGGCCACGGCGGCCTTGGCCTTCTTATCGAGTTTCTTTCCCATACCTATATCCTTGATCTCGCAGACCGGACGCCACGGGTGGGCGTGCGGCCAGTTTGCACAGCTATCTGCCTTGTACCCAGTGCGAACAAAACGGAACGCGGCGATATGCTCGCAGAATGTGTTATCCTATAGCCCAATGCGTTGACGGAGAGGGTTTTGCCCGCCGCGTCGCCGGCAAGAGAGGGAAGGTCATGGGCTGCAAGCCTTCCTGCGGTGGCAAGGGCCAAGCGTTCACTCCCGAGCAGCAACCTCAACGGGCGCGCGGCCAGCGGCGGCGAAGCCCCAGTAGGGAAGCCGTGAGCCTCGCGATAAGGGGCACAGAGTGGGCACGGCGGGCCAGACATCCGCCGGGTCAAACAAGGTGGTACCGCGGAATTCAACCGTCCTTGGGCAATGCACATGCCCGAGGACGGTTTTTTGTTACCGAACCGGGCCGCGTTTTTGCAACGCCAGACGGCGGCAGTCGTCCTGGCGAGCGGGGAACGCGAGAGACGAAAGGGAAGACATGAGTCTGATTGATGATCTGGTCAAACTCGAGGAAGAGGCCAAGGAGCTCGTCGCAGGCGCCGACGACGCCGCCAAGCTCGAGGCTGCGCGCGTTGAGCTGCTCGGCCGCAAGGGTCGTATTACCGGCCTGATGCGCATGATGGGCAAGCTCGCCCCCGAGGATCGCCCCGTGATGGGCAAGCGCGCCAACGAGATGCGCCAGCTGATCGAGGGCATGCTCGACGAGCGCACCACCGAGATGAAGGCCGCCGCCCTCAAGCACGCACTGGAGCACGAGGCCGTCGACATCACGCTGCCGGGCATTCGTCCGCAGATCGGCCACCAGCACCTGATCAAGCAGATCATCGAGGAGGCCGAGGATATCTTTAGCGGTATCGGCTACACCGTCGAGTCCGGTCCCATGGTCGACACCTCCTACTACAACTTCACCGCGCTCAACGCCCCCATGGATCACCCGAGCCGCTCGGCCCGCGACACCTTCTATGTGGTCGACAACAACCCCGGCAGCGTCGCGCACCCCGAGGCGCATGCCCACGGCGAGTCCGACGTGCTGCTGCGCACCCAGACCTCGGGCGTGCAGATTCACACCATGGAGTCGCAGAAGCCGCCCATCTACATGATCTGCCCGGGCACCGTCTACCGTCCCGACACGGCCGACGCCTGTCACCTGCCGCAGTTCAACCAGATCGAGGGCCTGGTCGTCGACGAGGGCATCACCTTTGGCGATCTTAAGGGCACGCTCGACTACTTTGTTAAGTGCATGTTTGGCGAGGACCGCAAGACGCGTTACCGCCCGCATTTCTTCCCCTTCACCGAGCCTTCCTGCGAGGTGGACGTGAGCTGCCACGTCTGCGGCGGCAAGGGCTGCAACTTCTGCAAGCACAGCGGCTGGATCGAGATCTTGGGCTGCGGCATGGTCGACCCCAACGTCCTGATCAACTGCGGCATCGACCCCGAGAAGTACACCGGCTTCGCCTTTGGCATTGGCGCCGAGCGCGTCGCGGCCCTGCGCTACGACCTGCCCGACCTCAGAACGCTCATGACAGGCGATATGCGTTTCCTGAATCAGTTTTAAGTTGACCTGTCCCGGCGGCTTCCCGAGCCACCGCACCTTGCCCCTCAAACCGTCGCTTGCGTACCCAAGTACGCGGCGCTCCTCTTTCGGGGCAATCTGCGGCACCTCGGAAACCCGTCTCCGTAGCTGGAGTTTTCCGTCTGTTTATTGCAGACGTTACAGATGAAAGGAGACCAGTTAGATGCGTGTTTCTTACGACTGGCTCAAGACCATGATCGATATTCCGGAGGATCCCAAGACCCTTTCGGACGAATATATCCGTACCGGCACCGAGGTCGAGGCGATCGACACCGTGGGCGAGTCCTTCGACCACGTGGTGACCGCCAAGGTACTCACCAAGACCCCGCACCCCGATAGCGACCATATGTATGTGTGCTCGGTCGACGTGGGTGACAAGAACCTCGACGCCGACGGCAACCCCGCTCCGCTGCAGATCGTCTGCGGCGCGCAGAACTTTGAGGCCGGCGACCACATCGTCACGGCAATGATCGGCGCCGTGCTTCCCGGTGACGTCAAGATCAAGAAGAGCAAGCTTCGCGGCGTCGTGTCCATGGGCATGAACTGCTCCGCGCGCGAGCTCGGCCTGGGTGGCGACCACTCCGGCATCATGATCCTGCCCGAGGATACGCCCTGCGGCATGCCGTTTGCCGAGTACGTGGGCTCGAGTGATACCGTGCTCGACTGCGAGATCACGCCCAACCGCCCCGACTGCCTGTCCATGATCGGCATGGCCCGTGAGACCGGTGCCATCTTCGACCGCGATTTCCACGTTGAGCTGCCCGCCATCAAGGCGGAGACCGGCCGCGCGACCGACGACGAGCTTTCGGTCGAGATCGCCGACGAGGGCCTGTGCGACCGCTATGTCGCCCGCATTGTGCGCAACGTGAAGGTCGGCCCGTCGCCCGACTGGATGGTCAAGCGCCTTAACGCCCTGGGCGTGCGTCCGCACAACAACATTGTCGACATCACCAACTACGTGATGATGCTCACCGGTCAGCCGCTGCACGCTTTTGACCTGGACACCTTTGCCGAGCGCGATGGTCATCGCCGCGTGGTGGTTCGCGCCGCCCAGCAGGACGAGAAATTTACGACCCTCGACGGCGAGGAGCGCACGCTCGACGCCGGCATGGGCCTCATTACCGACGGCGAGCGTCCCGTGGCGCTGGCCGGCGTTATGGGCGGCATGGATTCCGAGATCGAGGACGACACCGTCGACGTGATGCTCGAGAGCGCCTGCTTCGACGCCGGTCGCACCTCGCACACCAGCCGCGACCTGTCGCTGATCTCCGACTCCTCCATCCGCTTTGAGCGCCAGGTCGATGAGACCGGCTGCGTGGATGTGGCCAATGTTGCCTGCGCGCTCATCGAGGAGATCGCCGGCGGCGAGGTCGCTCCCGGCTTCGTAGATGTGTTCCCCGCGCCCAAGACCATCGACAGCATCAAGCTGCGCCTGGCCCGCGTGCACGCCATCTGCGGCGCCGACATCGAGCCCGATTTTATCGAGCGCTCGCTCACCCGCCTGGGCTGCACCGTCGAGCGCGACGGCGAGGACTTTATGGTTACCCCGCCGAGCTTCCGCCCCGACCTGCCGCGCGAGATCGACCTGATCGAGGAGGTCCTGCGCCTGTGGGGCATGGGCCGCGTGACAGCGACCATCCCGGCTGCCAAGAACCACATCGGTGGCCTGACCCGCGAGCAGAAGCTCACCCGCAAGGTCGGCGAGATCCTGCGCGCCTGCGGCCTCAACGAGACCACGACCTTTGGCTTTGCCGCCCCGGGCGACCTGGAGAAGATCGGCATGTCCACCGAGGGCCGCGGCTGCCCCGTGGTACTTATGAACCCGCTGGTGGCCGAGCAGACCGAGATGCGCCGCTCGCTGCTGCCGGGCCTGCTGCAGTCTGTGGCCTATAACGAGGCCCATGGCACGCCCAACGTGCACCTGTACGAGGTCGGCAGCCTGTTCCACGGCCGCGAGAACGCCAGCCTGCCCAAGGAGACCAAGTCCGTGGCGGGCGTGCTCTCGGGCCAGTGGAGCGAGCAGTCCTGGAACATGAAGTACCGCAAGCTGCGTTTCTTCTTTGGCAAGGGCATCGTCGAGGAGCTGCTCGCCCAGCTGCGCATCGAGAAGGTTCGCTTCCGTCCCGTCGAGGGCGAGGGCTATGCCTTCTTGCAGCCGGGCCGTGCCGCCGAGGTTCTGTCTGGCGGCACCGTGCTGGGCTGGGTCGGCGAGATCCACCCCGAGGCGCGCGAGGCCATGGGTATCGACGAGGTCGTCGTTGCCTTTGAGCTCGACCTGGACAAGCTGATCAAGGGCGCCCGCAACCAGGAGAACTACCGCGAGTTCTCGCAGTACCCGGCTGTTGAGCACGATCTTGCTATCGTGGTCGACAACTCCGTGACTTGCGAGGACCTTGAGCGCCGCATTACCAGCGCCGGCGGCAAGCTGCTCGAGGGTGTGCGTCTGTTCGACGTCTACCGCGATCCGGTCCGCGTGGGCGTGGGCAAGAAGTCCATGGCCTTTGCGCTTACGTATCGCTCCGACGACCACACGCTTACCAGCGAAGAGGTCGAAAAAGCGCACCAGAAGATCGTCACCAAGGTGTGCAAGGGCGTAAACGGCGAGGTCCGCGGCTAGGTCCTGCACTGGGGTATGGGTCAGCGGTGGCTGCTGCCGAGCCTTACATGACTGCTATCCTCGGTATAAGGCACTGCTGAGCCTGCATATATGACACGCGCATTGCATAACGGCGTGCTGCTTTGTCGGCAGTGCGCCGTTTTGCTATGATAGCCCGTGGCGTGTTACGAATCTGACAATACGTAACACTGGCAAGGTGATTTAAGCGGCGTTGTAATTCTGTGCGCCGATAACCGGGAGGCGTACATGCACATTCCAGATAATTATCTGTCCCCGCAGACCGATGTCGTCATGGCAGTGGCGATGGTCCCTGTGTGGGTTCACTGCATCAAAAAGGTGCGCGCCACGCTCGACCGCGAGCACATGGCGTTCCTGGGTATCTGCGCCGCATTCTCTTTCTTGCTCATGATGTTCAATGTGCCGCTGCCCGGCGGTACCACGGGTCACGCCGTCGGCGGCGCGCTCATCGCGCTGCTGCTGGGCCCGGAGGCCGCGGCCATCGCGGTTTCGGTCGCGCTGGCGCTGCAGGCGCTGCTGTTTGGCGACGGCGGCATCCTGTCCTTTGGCGCCAACTGCTTTAACATGGCCTTCGTGCTGCCGTTTGCCGCCGCTATCGTGTTCCGTGCGCTCAACAGCCGTTTGCACGACAAGAGCTGGGGCACCTCGGTTTCGGCCGTCGTAAGCGGTTGGGTCGGCCTGTGCCTGGCGGCCCTGTGCACGGCGATCGAGTTTGGTATTCAGCCGATGTTCTTTACCAACGCTTCGGGCGCGCCGCTGTACTGCCCCTTCCCGCTCTCTATTGCCATTCCGGCCATGATGATCCCGCACATGTTGGTAGCCGGCGTGGTCGAGGGCGTGGCGACGGCCGCCATCTACGGTTTCATTAAGAAGACGGCGCCGAGCGTTATCGTCGGGCCCGAGGCCGCCGATGGCCAGCTTGCTGCCGGGGGCGCTGCCGCCAAGAAGACCTCGCTGGTCCCCACGCTCATCCTGGTCGCCGTGCTTGTCGTGGCCACGCCGCTCGGCTTGCTGGCCACCGGTGACGCATGGGGCGAGTGGGACGCTGAGGGCGCCGCGACCGCCGTTCAGGAGGCTGGTGACGACAGTCTGCAGACTTCGGTCGGTCTCGATACCCCGACCTTTGCCGATGCCCTGCCCACGGGCGATTATCTGCAGGCCTATTCCGAGGAGCAGGGCCTTGGCTTTGCCGGCCAGGCCGCGATGTATATCCTCTCGGGCGTGATTGGCGTGGCGGTGCTCACCATCGCCTTTCGCCTGATCTCGCTGACGGTTAAGGAAAGCGGAGCCCATGGCGACGGTCGAGCTGCCTAGCTGGCTTGCGGCCGAGCAGCGTTATGAGCCCGCGGGGGCTCGGCATCGTGTGATGCAAAAGAATGTCCTGCACCTGGCGAGCCTGCTTGAGCGGGTTCGCCTAGGTGGCGGCGTGCATAAGGGCGGGTCGATTATCGACCGCGCCCTTTCTTCCGTTTCGGCGCCAGTGCGTTTGGTGGGGATGTTCGTCTGCGTCCTGTGCGTATGCCTGACGCAGAGCCCGCTGTACTTGATGCTGATGACAGCGATCGCGTTGGTGCTCGTTGCGGTGCGCCCCGTACGCGGGCTGCGCGCGACCTTTGTGCCGGCGTTGGCTGCAGCGGGGTTTGCCGTGGTTTTGGCGCTGCCGGCCCTGCTGCTGGGTGCTTCTGCCACGGGCGCCATGCTCAAGATTGCGCTCAAGAC
The DNA here is from genome assembly GCF_052118485.1 of Collinsella sp. LCP21S3_C7. Classification (NCBI taxonomy): domain Bacteria; kingdom Bacillati; phylum Actinomycetota; class Coriobacteriia; order Coriobacteriales; family Coriobacteriaceae; genus Collinsella; species Collinsella sp. LCP21S3_C7. Next base: position 51,249 of record NZ_JBQKHC010000006.1, read on the forward strand.
ATTCATTAACGTGACGCTGGTGCTGGGTGTTTCGTGGACGCTTACCTGGAGTCGCATGTCGGCCGCGCTTAAGATGCTGCACCTGCCCGACGAGGTTATCTTTACGTTTGATATGGCGCTCAAACACATCGAGGTGCTGGGTCGCACGGCGCACGACCTGTGCGAATCGGTCATGCTTCGCAGTGTGGGCCGCGCGCCTGCAGGATTTTCGCGTACCGATTCGATCGCGGGTATCATGGGCATGACCTTTATCAAGGCGATGGAATGCAGCCGCGCGATGGACGAGGCTATGCTTTGCCGCGGTTTTGCCGGCGCATATCCGGCGCCTGCACGGAACGGATTTGGCTGGCGCGACGCGGTCTATGCGGCCGTTGTGGTGCTGCTCGCCGTGTTGTGCGCGGTGCTGTAGCGCGGGCGGTCAAGCCGTCGATGTGAATAGGGAAGGGCGACGTTTTGGCAAACGATACAAATGGTGCGATGGGTGCGAGCGGTGCTGCCGGCGCCAAGGCCACGCCGCTCATCGAGTTTCGTGACGTGGTGTTTTCCTATGCGGGCCATACGGTGGTCGATGGCGTGTCGCTGCAGGTTAATCGCGGTGAGCTGGTTGCGCTGCTTGGACCCAACGGCTGCGGCAAGACGACGATCATGCGGCTTATCAACGGCCTTGAGCTTGCGGATGCGGGTACGTACCTGTTTGATGGACATGTGGTCGATGCGGCATATCTCAAGGATTCCGCGATGGCCCAGCGGTTCCATCAGCGCGTGGGCTTCGTGTTCCAAAACGCCGATGCACAGCTCTTTTGCGCCACGGTCGGCGAGGAGGTCGCGTTTGGCCCGGCTCAAATGGGGCTTTCGGCGGACGAGCTTGGGCGCCGCGTCCGTGATGCCATGGAGCTGTTTCAGGTTGCCGATCTGGTCGATGCCTCGCCCTATCAGCTTTCGGGCGGGCAAAAGAAGCGTGTGGCGCTGGCTGCCGTCGTGTCGATGAACCCCGATATTCTGGTGCTCGACGAGCCTACCAACGGACTTGACGAGGAATCTTGCGACATCGTGGTCAACTTTCTACTGGCTTATGTTGCTGCCGGTAAGACGGTCTTGATGAGCACGCATCATCAGGATTTAGTACGACGTCTTGGGGTCCGTGCGATTTATATCGATCGATATCACCACGTGGTCGAGGCTCCCGTGCCATCATATGGAACCGAAAACGGTGCAGCAGAATAGTTGCCGCATAGTGGGGTTGCGGCCGCGCGCGTGACTTGCTGCGAATGGTATAGTTATCCGGGTTTTTACGGGGGTAGCTATGCCAAGTTGGAATATTCATATCGCTCAGACGGAACGACTTCTGGCGCGTGCCGGCGCGCTTGCCGATAACGTGCGCGACCGCAATGCCTTTTTGTTTGGCAGCGTGGTTCCGGACATTTTTGTGGGGTACATGGTTCCCGGTATTGCCGACCCCATCCCGTATCGCATCACGCACTTTGCCAAGCCCGAGCCCATTCCTAAGCCACGCGAGCATGAGTTTTGGGACACCTATGTGGCGCCGTTGCTTAAAGGTGCGCCGGCGGGTGCGCCGGCTGCAGCGACCTCGATTGTCGAAGAGCGTGAAAGGCTCAATCGGGTGCACTATCCGCAGCGCTACAAAGACGCCGAGCCGGTTGACGGCCCCGGCGCCGCCGAGTTTTCGCTCGCGCCCGATGACGTGGCGCAGTCGCTGCTCGATTTGACGCTGGGCGTTTGGTCGCATCTGGTGGCCGATACCGTGTGGAACACGCGCGTGAACCAATATCTCGAGGCGCGCGGCGGCAAGCCGTGCGAGGAGTTCCGCATTAAGAAGCAGGGAGACTTTGACTGGTTTGGCAAGACGCTCGGCATCGTTTCTATCCCGCGTGCGACCGATCGCCTCTATACCGCGGCGGCCCAGTTTGGTCAGTATTCGATTCCACAAGAGTATGTGCTCAAGACCATTGGCGTTATGCACGAGATTGTGCGCGAAAACCCCGGCGATCCGGATCATCCGCCGTACCGTCTGCTGACCGAAGAGTTCTTTGACGCAACGTTTACCGAGGTCGTCGAGCTAACCGAGGCGGGTTTTGCCGCCCGCGTTGCCGCTTCTGACGTCCCCGCAGTCCCTCTGATCGCTAGCTGCTAGCCGGCTGACTTCGCGGTGAACAGTTCATCCCAATTGACCAATAGCTCCCGCCGAAGGGTTTCTGCGGCAGTGAGTTCCAGCTTAGATTTTGGAACGTAAGGGAGCCCCGCCTTTTTATGAACTAGCTCGGCGATGCAGTTAAAGCTCTTCGTGTCCTTGATTTGATCATAGGTTATCTGGATAGCGTCATAGCCCATGCTTGTGAGGGCGGTGGTGCGCTCGGCATCGGAGAGGCTCGCGGCTTCGCTGTCATGGGCGGAGCGGCCTTGGCATTCCAGAATGACGCCCATGCTGTCGGTGCTGCTCTCTATGAGGATATCGGCGTAGCAGCAGGTTTTGTCATACAGTGAGCGCGCGGCGTCGCTGAGTGGGATGCGCACGTTGTTTGCGATATTGATGCCCATGCCGCCCTCGTTGCGGGGGAGCGAGACAAGCATGGAGGTCTGTACTTCGAAGGGCGAGGCGGTCTGTCCCGTCATGTGCTCGGCCGCCCAGCGCAGTTGTTTAACGCCGCGCAGGCCTGCGGCCTGCTTGGCGAACGCGGCGATATCCGCTGCGGAAAGAAGCGGCGTGCGCTTCCACAAGTTGGTGTCATTGCCCTTGGTGTCGACAACACGTTTCCAACCACAGTCGGGCGGAATGAGCTTAAGCGAAATTGCTTCATCGAGCTGCTGCTGAGCCCGTTTACAAGGCGTGAACACTGCAAAGGAGCCGCACATCTCGTAGCAAGCCATGAGTAACTGGTTGCGTGAGACCTGCGTAGCAAGGTTGAGCAGCGTAAACTCGGGCGACGTGACATCAAATCCATGCTCAGTCTGCCTAAACGACCCAGGAGGCGGCTCTTGGGTTAGCAGACGGCTATGAAATAGCTTTCCGTTCGCGCGCTGTTTTCTTTCGCCCACGAATCTCCAGACTGGTGTGCCGAGCAAGTCTTTAAATACTGGTTGTTTTGAGTAATGCACCAAGCGATGGTCAAGGTCGGGCGGCAGGATTGCCGGATAGAGTCCCAGTATCTGGGGCGGTATGCGATAGTACTGAAAAGCCGTGGGTCCGCAGGCAAGAAATGACATAGCGATCCGATCGTTTGAGCGTAGTTTGGGCTAGAAAAGCTATCGGTTTCGGAAGTGCGGGGAAAAAGACAAACAGGTCAACCACAAGCGGTATTTAAGCCAACTTTATCAGGGGTTTTGTTGAAATAAAAGGGCTTGTGCTCGGGGGTAGGCAATTTTTCCCCGCACTTCCGAAAACGTGGTCGATTTAGACCTTGCTAAAACGATTTATCAGCCCTGTGTGAGGTGTGGGTTTGCCACCGGGCGAACACTTTTAGCGCTTGGGGCTTTATTTTTTGGGCCTCGGAGGGCGGATTTCGCGCTTTTGGTAAAGAAATGGGTGCGTGTCATGCCGTGCGGTAGGCATCGGCGCACAGAAAAAGGGCCCGAAAGGCGAAGCCTTCCGGGCCCTTTTTAATGCAAATGTGCTTGCAAGTGCGATTTAGCGCACCTGAGCGACGTAAGCGACGTTGGTCGAGGAGACCTTGTCCTCAAGCTGGACGCTCATACGGGGATCGCCGGCGGTAGCGACGGTCAAATCGCCGGTCTCGACGTAGCCGAGCTCCTTAGCGGTCTCGATCGCCTTGACGATCGTGCCGTTGACGGTGCCCTGGGTAATCTCGGCCTTGTGCGGGATAACGCCCCAGTACATGATCATCTGCTGGACGGCCCAGTCGTGGCGGGAGAACGCGCAGATCGGCATGTTGGGACGGAAGTGCGAGATCAGGCGAGCGGTACGGCCGGTGGTCGTCGGCACGGTGATGCACTTGGCGCCAACGGTGGTGGCCATGTTCACAGCGGACATACCCACAACGTTGTTGACGACGCGGGTGCCGTGAGCATCGGCCGGAACCTCGAGCGGAGCGTGAGCCGGGAGGTACTTCTCGGTCTCGAGAGCGATGCTGGCCTGCATCTTGACGGCCTCGACCGGGTACTTACCGGCAGCGGACTCGCCGGACAGCATGACGGCGTCGGTACCGTCGTAAATGGCGTTAGCAACGTCGGCAACCTCGGCGCGCGTCGGGCGCGGGTTCTGCTGCATGGAGTCGAGCATCTGCGTAGCGGTGATAACGGGCTTGTAGGCCGCGTTGCACTTGGCGATGATCTCCTTCTGGATGTGCGGAACGAGCTCGGGCTTGATCTCGATGCCCAGGTCGCCACGGGCGACCATGATGCCGTCGGAAGCCTCGAGGATCTCATCGAAGTTCTCGACGCCCAGGGCGCACTCGATCTTCGGGAAGATCGTCACGTGCTCGCCGCCGTTCTCGCGGCAAAGCTCACGGATGCCGCGGACAGACTCGCCGTCACGGATGAAGGAAGCGGCGATGTAGTCGATGTTCTCGGTCAGGCCAAAGAGGATGTCCTGACGATCGCGCTCGGTGATGGCGGGCAGCGAGATGTTGACGTTGGGCATGTTGACGCCCTTGCGCTCGCCGATCAGGCCGTCGTTCTTGACGACGCAGGTCATGTCCTGGCCGTCGACGGACTCGACCTCGAGAGCAACCAGGCCGTCATCGATCAGGATGAGGGAGCCCTTCTCGACCTCGGAGGGCAGAGCCAGGTAGTCGAGGGAGATGTGCTCAGCGGTGCCGTGGAAATCCTCGGACGTGGGCTGAGCGGTGACGACGATCTTGTCGCCGGTCTTGACGGCAACCTTCTTGCCGTCGACCAGAAGACCGGTGCGGACCTCGGGGCCCTTGGTGTCGAGCAGGATGCCGACGGGCATACCGAGCTCCTTGGAAATACGACGGACGCGCTCGATGCGACCGTGGTGCTCGTCGTAGGAGCCGTGCGAGAAGTTAAAACGGGCGACGTTCATGCCCGCCTTGATCATCTCGCGGATGGTCTCGTCGCTATCGCAGGCGGGACCCATGGTGCATACAATCTTAGTGCGCTTGTACATTCAGACCTCCATCTGACATCGTCTTGCGCTGATAGATAAACCATAAGAAATAAAACTGAGTTGATTATAACGAAATACCGACCGAATACCCCAAAAAATCGACCGTATGCCGAATTAGAAGTTCATTTTTTACGGAAAAAACGGTATATGAAAAAACTTTATCAACCGCTCTAACCGCTGCTATCTGGGCGATATTTTAGTTTGGCGACGCGCCTAAGAAAAAACGTTTTATCAGTATTGAGCATCACACGGTCCGCATCGTTGCATACGGACCATATTTCCAAATGGATTGTTTTGGCTAGACGCGTCGCTTTGGGGTACCATAGCTCCACTATCAACTGCCGCTCAGCACGGCAGCCTTGATGAGCCCTTGCCCTTCTCCTGGGAATTATGATCGGGCATCAATCTGCTGAGTGGCCCGAATCCCAGGAGGGGACTCTATATGCAAAAGGAATACCTGTCCGCCGCGGCGGAGGTGCTCAGCGACCAAGGTGTCGATGAGAACCTCGGCCTGAGCAACGACGAGGCGTCGTCGCGCCTCGCCAAGACAGGCCCTAACAAGCTTGAGGAAGCCGAGAAGACGCCGCTGTGGAAGCGTTTCTTTGAGCAGATGGCCGACCCCATGGTCATCATGTTGATCGTTGCCGCCGTTATCAGCGCGCTCACGGGCATGGTTAAGGGCGAGGCGGACTTTGCCGATGTCGCCATCATCATGTTCGTCGTTATCGTCAACTCGGTGCTGGGCGTGGTCCAGGAAGCCAAGAGCGAGGAGGCCCTCGAGGCCCTTCAGGAGATGAGCGCGGCGCAGTCCAAGGTTCTACGCGACGGCAAACTCGTGCACCTGCCGAGCGCCGAGCTCGTACCCGGCGACGTGATCATGCTCGAGGCGGGCGACTCCGTCCCGGCCGACTGCCGCGTGCTCGAGAGCGCCACGATGAAGATCGAAGAGGCCGCGCTCACCGGCGAGTCGGTGCCGGTCGAGAAGCACGCCAACGTGATCGAGCTTGCCGCGGGCACCGATGACGTGCCGCTCGGCGACCGCAAGAACATGTGCTACATGGGCTCCACCGTTGTGTACGGCCGTGGCCGCGCCGTCGTGGTCGGCACCGGCATGGATACCGAGATGGGCAAGATCGCCGGTGCCCTGGCCGAGGCCAAGGAAGAGCTCACGCCGCTGCAGGTGAAGCTCGCCGAGCTCAGCCGTATCCTCACCATTATGGTGATCGTCATCTGCGTCGTGATCTTTGGCGTCGACATCGTCCGCCACGGCGTGGGCAACGTCCTTACCGACCCGACTGCCCTGCTCGACACCTTTATGGTCGCCGTCTCGCTCGCCGTCGCTGCCATCCCCGAGGGCCTGGTCGCCGTCGTGACCATCGTGCTGTCGCTTGGCGTGACCAAGATGGCCAAGCGCCAGGCAATTATCCGCAAGCTCTCTGCCGTCGAGACTCTCGGCTGCACGCAGACCATCTGCTCCGACAAGACCGGTACCCTTACCCAAAACAAGATGACCGTCGTCAAGCACGAGCTCGCTGCGCCTAAGGAGAAGTTCCTGGCAGGCATGGCGCTGTGCTCCGATGCCCAGTGGGACGAGGAACTGGGTGAGGCCGTGGGCGAGCCGACCGAGTGCGCGCTCGTCAACGATGCCGGAAAGGCGGGCCTCTCTGGTCTGACTGCCGAGCACCCGCGCGTGGGCGAGGCCCCGTTTGACTCGGGCCGCAAGATGATGTCCGTGGTCGTTGAGACCCTGGACGGCGAGTACGAGCAATACACCAAGGGCGCGCCCGACGTGGTGATCGGCCTGTGCACCCACATCTACGAGGGCGATAAGGTCGTCCCCCTGACCGAGGAGCGTCGTGCCGAGCTCGTGGCCGCCAACAAGGCCATGGCCGACGAGGCCCTGCGCGTGCTGGCGCTGGCAAGCCGCACCTACACCGAGGTCCCGAGCGACTGCAGCCCCGCCGCCCTCGAGCACGACCTGGTCTTCTGCGGCCTGTCCGGCATGATTGACCCGGTCCGCCCCGAGGTCGCCGACGCCATCCGCGAGGCCCACGATGCCGGTATCCGCACCGTCATGATCACGGGCGACCACATCGACACCGCCGTGGCCATTGCCAAGCAGCTGGGTATCGTCACCGATCGCAGCCATGCCATCACCGGTGCCGACCTCGATCGCATGAGCGACGAGGAACTCGACGCGCACATCGAGGACTACGGCGTGTACGCCCGCGTCCAGCCCGAGCACAAGACCCGTATCGTCGAGGCTTGGAAGTCGCGCGACCAGATCGTGGCCATGACGGGCGACGGCGTCAACGACGCCCCGTCCATCAAGCGTGCCGACATCGGCGTTGGCATGGGCATCACCGGTACCGACGTTACCAAGAACGTTGCCGACATGGTGCTTGCCGACGACAACTTCGCCACCATCATCGGTGCCTGCGAAGAGGGTCGCCGCATCTACGACAACATCCGCAAGGTCATCCAGTTCCTGCTTTCGGCCAACCTTGCCGAGGTGTTCTCGGTGTTTATCGCCACGCTCATCGGCTTTACCATCTTCCAGCCGGTGCAGCTGCTGTGGGTGAACCTGGTTACCGACTGCTTCCCCGCGCTCGCGCTGGGCATGGAGGATGCCGAGGGCGACATCATGAAGCGCAAGCCGCGCAACGCCAAGGACGGCGTCTTTGCCGGCAATATGGGCCTGGACTGCGTGGTCCAGGGCTTGATCATTGCCGCTCTGGTGCTGGCGAGCTTCTTTGTGGGCGTGTACTTTGACATGGGCTACATCCACATCTCCGATATGATCGCCGGCGTCGCCGACGAGGAAGGTGTGATGATGGCCTTCATCACGCTCAACATGGTCGAGATCTTCCACTGCTTTAACATGCGCAGCCGTCGCACGTCGCTGTTTAAGATGAAGAAGCAGAACAAGTGGCTGTGGGCCTCTGCCGCGCTGGCGCTGGTGCTGACGGTGATCGTAACCGTGCAGCCGACGCTTGCCGAGATGTTCTTTGGCCCCGTGACGCTTGAGCTCAAGGGCGTTATCGCCGCGCTGGGCCTTGCCTTCCTGATCATTCCGCTGATGGAGAGCTACAAGGCGATCATGCGCGCAGTCGAGAAGGAGTAACGTACCTGTCCGGGTCCGCCCCACGCCCTTTCTCCCTCACTGGTCCTCGCGCTTCGCGCTGCGGGATCGTTCGGGAGAAAGGGCTTCCGGGGCGGGCCCTGCGGTATCCTTGCTGGCTTTTCTCCCGCGCGGATGATAAAGGGCTGAGGGAAAGTTTGTGAGCCGGTCGAGCGTTTGCTCGACCGGCTCTTTTTGAGTTAGGGCTTTGCCCGGCCAGCTCTTTTTGATTTAAAATACCTGCTCAGTTGTGATTTGTGGTGCTGGGAGGCGCTTGTGGGCAAGGCTAGGGCTAAGGCGAAGAAAAAGACGACGGGGGCGCGGGCCAAGCGTGATCGTCGTCGGAAGCTTGCGACCGAAGCCCCCGCGTCTGCCGAGGAGCTGCTGGCGAGCGTGCCGGGACTCGATGCGCTGCAGGATGTTCCGGCGTTTGGCGATCTGCCGGTCGCCGCGGCTCAGCAGGCAGCATTTGACGATTTTTGCGCCCAAGCCGAGGAGCCCGAGCAGATGCAACTGGGTGCCGTGGTGCGCTTAGATCGCGGGTTTCCGCTGGTGGCGACGGCCGACGATACCTTTCGTGCCGAGCATGCCGTGGGGTTTGCCAAGTCGCGCGGCGAGGACGAGGTACTGCTGCCGGCTGTGGGCGACCGTGTGGCGGTGCGTCGTGCACCCGGGCACGACATGGGCGTAATCGAATGCGTCCTGCCGCGACGCACGAGTTTTGAGCGTTGGCGTGGCCGCGCCCGCGGCGAGCGTCAGGTGCTTTGTTCCAACGTGGATAGCGTGCTGATCGTGCAGGCACTTGGCGCCGGCGAAGTGCTGCTCGACCGCGTGGCGCGCTCGCTGGTGTTGGCGCTCGACTGCGATGCCGAGCCGGTGGTGGTGCTTACCAAGGCCGACCGCTGCGAGGCCGCGGAACTCGAGCGCGATCTGGATCGCGTGCGCCGTCTGGTGGGCCCGGACGTGCGCGTGATCGTGACGTCCTCTGCCGAAGGCCGTGGTTTGGATGAGGTGCGCGCCTGTGTGCCGGCGGGAACGTGTGCCATGATCCTGGGTGAGTCGGGGGCCGGAAAGTCGACGCTGCTCAATGCGCTGCTGGGCCACGATGCGCTGGCTACCGGTGGTGTGCGCGAGCGCGACGACCAAGGCCGCCATACCACGGTCGCGCGCGTGATGGTGGCGCTGCCGGGCGACGCCGGCGTCATTGCCGACGCTCCGGGCCTGCGCAGTTTGCCACTCGTTGGTCACGAGCGGGGCCTAGCGCGTGCCTTCCCCGAGATCGTCGAGGCGTCGCGTGCGTGTCGGTTTGGCGACTGCACGCATACCCACGAACCGGGCTGCGCCGTTCGCGAGGCCGCCGATGCCGGGCAGATCGATGGCCTGCGCCTGGAAACGTTCCAAAACTTGGCGTCATCCATGCGTGTGAGTGCCCAAATGCTCGATCCCGATGTCCATCTGTAATTGAATTTATCTATGACAGCCGTCTTCCAACTGTGCGGGAGGCGGCTTTTTTACTGGCGATGCGCCCTTAAATGAGCGTTTTGCCGACGCGCTGACCAAAACCTTGCCGCGGGCTTGACGGGTTGGTCAGCTCTTGGCTGGTAATTGGTTTGACACTTAAAACCAAGATGGTGATCGCGCTGTTTTGTTGCTTGGCCGCTCGGACAATAGTGGTACGGGCATCCCATCCGCCCAGTGCTGTCTTGAGAGGAGCTGCCGTGAACAAGAGCAAGCGCATCGCCATCAGTCTGGCAGCGGGCGTGCTCGCCGCGGCACTCTGCATGGTTTACGGGTCATCGGTTCGTTCGCGGGCTGAGCAGGCCCAGGCCGAAACCTTGGCCAAATACGGCGGCGATCGCGTCGAAGTTTGCGTTGCCGCACGTGATATCGATGTGGGTGAGACCCTCGACGAGACCAATGTCGTAACCCAAGAGTGGCTCGCGAGCCTGCTGCCGCGCGATGCGGCGACCGAACTGCGCCAGGTGCGTGGCGACGTGACGACCTCGCGTATTCCCAAAAATGCCGTGGTCTGCGATGTCTACACCAAAGCCGAGAGCCATACGCTCGAGGTGCCCAAGGGCAAGGTTGCCGTTTCGGTGGCGGTCGATGCCGAGCATTCGGTGGGCGGAGCCGCAGGCGTGGGCAGCTACGTGGATGTGTACGTGCAAAAAGACGGCGTGACCGACCGGCTGTGCGGCGCGTATGTGATCGATACCAGCGACGAGGCCGGTGCCACGCGCGAAGGCAAGGTCGAGTGGGTGACGCTGGCGGCCGACCCCAAAGACGTCAAGGAATTGCTGGGAGCCTCGGGCAAGGGAACGGTCAGCTTGACGATTCCCGCCACGGCACGCGGCAAAAAGAGCGGAGGCGACGAGTGATGAAGGCGATCTGGCTTGCGTGCTGCGCGTGTGGCGATTACGGACTGCTGCAGCAGGAAGTCGAGGGCCGCGATGCGGGCGCGCAGGTGCTTCGCGTGGGCGACCTAGACGGGTTGGTGTCTATGGCTCGGGCGTTTCCTTCGCGCCGTGGCGCTGCCATTATCGCGGCATCCCTGTTTGATACTAAAGATGTGAGAGAGACCGTCGCGCGCCTGACTGCCGAAGGACGCGTGAGCCGCGTCGTGGTGTTGATAGAGGCGCTCGATCCGTCGGATATCGAGGGGCTGTTTCGCGCGGGGGCGACCGAGGTCATCGCTGCGCACAGCATATGCGGCAGCGGACATGTGGGCGAGGGAGCGGTTGATTCCGATTGGGGCGTGTCGCCTGAGCCCGATGTTTTTGTTGATAGGGAACCCGGGGCGCCTCGCGCTACAAGAGGCCCGCGTGTTGATGACTATGGGAAAGCGGAAGCCGAGCATGTTCGGCGCCCCCCGGGCCCCCTTGCGTGTGATGACGCCGGAGCGTCGGTGCCGTATGGCGAAGACCTCCTGGCCGTAGATATGGGATACGTGCACGGCGTGAGCCTGGCCGATGGACTCGATGAGGTCGAGGGCCTTGTCGCGGGTGATGGTCCGCACGTCGACGTGACAGCGGAATCCCCAGTTCCGCCCCTACCGTTTGAGCAGCCTGCCGTGCCGGCGTGGACGCAGCACTTGGGTGCGGCTGGCGAGACGGGGGCGTTGCCGCCTACGTCGTCAGCCCCTGCGCCGCTGGCAGACGCTGCGTCGACGTCGCATCGAGCTCCGGTCATCTGCGCCGTCTCGGGATCGGGCGGCTGTGGCAAGTCGACGATTGTCGCCACGATGGCGCATGCCGCTTCGTTGCTGGGTCTGCGAGCTGCCGTACTCGATTTGGACCTAATGTTTGGAAATCTCTATGACTTGCTGGGCGCCGATGCCCCGCATGACATGGCGACACTTATCGAGCCGTCGGTCACGGGCGCACTTGCGGAGCCAGATGTGGTCGCTGCATCGATGCGCGTTGCCCCAGGCGTTACGCTTTGGGGGCCTGTCGCAGCGCCCGAGCGCGCCGAGCTCATGGCGCGTCCGGTAGAGCTGCTGCTCGACATCTTGCGTCGTGAGTCCGACGTGGTCCTTATCGATACCTCGGTCTTTTGGGGCGATGCCGTGGCGGCTGCGGTGGCAGCGTGCGACCGTTGCCTTGTCGTGGGTGATGCGGCAGTTTCTTCCGCGACGTCTGCAGCGCGCGTCATTGAGCTGGCGAGCCGTGTGGGCGTGCCGCGCACGCGCATGAGCGCCGTATTCAACCGATTTGGCGCGCGTGGGGCGGACGAGGATGTCGCCATGCGCTTTGAGATTGCCTGTGCGTTGAGCTCCAAGATTCGTATCGCCGATGGCGGGCAGGATCTCGCCGCGCTCATGGCGTTTGGGCGCGCTGACGAGGCAGTGGGGCAGACCAGCGCTTTCGCGACCAGCGTGCGCGAGGCCACGCGTGAGATGCTCGTGGAACTGGGGTGCGCCGTCGGCCCTTGGAGCGATATGGTCGCCGACCGTGCAACGCGCACCGAACGCCCGCGCATCCGCCTTCCCTGGTCGCGTGAGGGTGATTGCCGATGAGCCTGCAAACGAGAATTAAAGCAGCCGGTGCGGCAGCGGCGACGGCACCTGTCGATGTGGGACGGCGCCGTGCGGTCAAGCGCCGCACCAAGCGGGCCGTGATGGACCGCGTGGGCTACGACGAGGTGGCACGCATCAGTGCCTACATCGATCCGGTTCTTGCCCGCTCGGAATTGCGTCCTGCGGTGGAGGCGGCACTCAACGTGGAAGAACCGACCGACCTGGCGACGCCCGAGCGTGAGACCATCATCAACGAGATCTTGGATGACGTGGTGGGCTTGGGCCCGCTGCAGCCGCTCATCGAGGACGACACCGTCACCGAGATTATGGTCAACGGTTGCCGCTCGGCTTTCTTTGAGCGCGGCGGGGTCTTATACCCCATCGAGCATGCGTTTGAGGATGACGAGCAGATTCGCGTGCTCATCGACCGCATCATCTCGCCGCTGGGCAGGCGTATCGACGAGCGCAGTCCCATCGTCAACGCCCGCCTCAAGACAGGTTATCGCGTCAACGCGGTGATTCCGCCCGTGGCGATCGATGGGCCGATCCTCACTATCCGCAAGTTCTCGGATCGCATCTGTTCGTTGGACGAGCTTGTGGGCCTGGGGTCGCTGCCGCTTTGGTATGCGCAACTGCTTTCGTGTGCGGTGTCGCTGCGCCAAGATTTGGCGGTTGCGGGCGGTACGGGGTCGGGCAAGACTACGCTGCTCAACGCGCTATCGTGCGAGATATCTACCGGCGAGCGCATCGTGACGATCGAGGATTCCGCCGAGCTCAAGTTCGCGCATCACCCGCATGTGGTTCGCCTGGAGGCGCGCGAGGCTTCAATTGAGGGTGAGGGTGCGGTGACAATCCGCGACCTGGTGACCAACGCCCTGCGTATGCGTCCCGACCGTATTGTGGTGGGTGAGGTACGCGGTGCGGAATGTTGCGACATGCTGCAGGCCATGAACACCGGGCACGATGGGTCGCTCACCACGCTTCATGCGGGCACCGAGCAAGAGACCGTGGTGCGTTTGACGCTGCTTGCGCGCTATGGCATCGATCTGCCGAGCGAGCTTATCGAGGAACAAATCGCTATGGCGCTTGACGGCATCGTGATGTCCGAGCGCCATGCGGACGGCCGGCGTTTTGTGTCCTCCTATTCGGGGGTGCGACGCGGCGCGTCGGGTGGCGTGGAACTCGAGCGCTACGTGACCTTCGATGCCGCCGAGCGCACCTGGACCCTCAACCGCGAGCCGCCGTTTATCGCAGAGGGCTTGCGCTCGGGAACGCTTACGCAGGAGGAGGTGGACGAATGGAGGTCGTTGTGCCCCTCGTCGTAGGGGGCCTTGCCGGGTTTTCGGTCGCGACGGTATGCGGAGTGGAGCCTCATGTGCCGAGGGTGCCGCCGGCGGAGCTGGTGCGCCATATGTTTAAATCGGTGGCCGAGAAGCTGCCACGCGAGCTGGTGAAAAATGATCTGCTGAAAAAGATCGCCCGCTCCTGGGTATCGTTGGTTCCCGTGCGCCGCATCGGTCTTGTCGTTGAGGATGATGCTTCACGCTTAGCGTTCCTGTTGCTATCGAGTGGCGTCTGCTGCCTTGCACTTGCCGTGGTGTCGCTATCGCCCATCGGCTTTGTTTTGGGAGCGGTTGCGCCCTTTGCCGCGGGCGCCGCACGCGACATCTTTGACCACCGACGCGAGCAGCGCGATGTGGAGGAAGCCATGCCCGAGGCCTTTACGGCACTTTCCATGTCGCTTGCCTCGGGACATTCGCTGGCCCAGGGCATGCGGTTTGTGGGCGCTCACGCGCAAGAGCCGGTGCATACCGAGTTTCTGCGGGTGGCGGCGGCGATCGACTGTGGCATTTCGGCTGCCGATGCGCTCGACGACCTGCTTGTCCGCATCGACGCCCCCGGGCTTTCGCTTGTCACGTTGGCGCTCAAGGTGTCGCAGCGGACCGGTGCCCCGCTTGCCGATCTGCTGTCCGAGGCGTCGAGCATGGTGGGGGAGCGTATTGAGCTTAAGCGCCGCCTGGATGTCAAAACGTCGCAGGCGCGCATGTCGGCGCATATGGTCGCGGCGATGCCGGCGGGTATGTGCGCGGTGCTGGCCCTGCTTTCGGCAGATTTTCGCTACGGTCTCGCAACGCCGGTAGGCGCCGGTGCCGTGGTTCTGGGGCTTGCCCTTAACGGCGTCGCCCTAATGGTTATCCGACGCATTATGCGGGTGGAGCTGTGAGCGCCCTGGTTGCCGCCGCGGCTTGCCTGTGCGCCTTCGGCGTATTTGTCGCGACGGGCCTGGAGCACTCGGATGTGCGCAAGACCATGGAGATTTTCAGGGGCGAGGCGGTGCTGGTCGTTGCTGCGGCCCATTCGGTGATCGATGCCGCTATTGCGCGGGTGAGGGGCGCATTTGGCGTGGACAACTCAGCGCAGGTTTCGCTCGGCGAGGTGTCCGAGATGATTGATGTGGTGCGCCTGGGGCTTTCCGCCGGCCTTTCGTTCGATGCGGCGCTCGAGATCTTTTGCGCCAATCGTCGATCGGCGCTGACTGTTCGGCTTGAACGGGCATGCATGGCGTGGCAGGTGGGCGTGGGAGCGCGCGAGGACGAGTTGTTGGCGGCCGCGCAGGACCTGGACGTGCGGGCGCTCGAGACCTTTGCCATTACGGTGGGTCAAGCGCTCGCCCTGGGTGCCCCGCTTGCCGAGACCCTTGCTGCCCAAAGTCGCGAGATCCGCGCCGCCCATCGTGCCGCGGTCGAGCGCGAGATTGAACGAGCGCCCGTCAAGCTGCTGATTCCCACCGGCACGCTCATCTTGCCGGCACTGCTGTTATCCATATTGGGCCCGCTGCTGGGAGCAGGCGGGATGATGTAGGGAGGAATACATGAACAAAATGGCTGACGTTATGGGTAGGGTTTGGAGTCGGACGCTTTATCGTGCAATGCGTTCCTGTCAACGTGCCAAGGCGCTGGTGCAGGAGGAAAGCGCGCAGGGTACCACCGAGTACGCCATCTTGGTCGGCGTGCTCGTGGTAATCGCGATCATTGCCATCGTTGCATTTAAGGGCAACGTCGAAAAGCTATGGAACGCGATCAAAGACGGCATCAACAGCCTGTAGAAGGCGGGCATTCTGTTGGCGTGCTGCTGGTGCTCGCTTGCCTGATTGTGGCGATTGCGGCGACGCTCTGGGGGCTGAATGCCGTGCGACAGCAGCGTTCTGGGGCCGTCGCGGATGGGAGCTCGGGCGCGGTGGCGCCTCCCGATGACAAAGCGCGGGACACGGCCGACAGGGATGCCGCCGTCGCGGCACAAACTTTTCTGCGCGCCCTCGACGAACGGGCGGATGCTGCGGCGGGTCCATCTGCGGACAACGCAGTCGCAGCCCGGCTGACATGGGCCGAGGAGCGGCCGATGACCGAGGCAACGGCGGATATGTTACGCGCCTACCGCGAGGTGCCAACGGCCCAGCTCGCCCTGAGCGGCTATCTCGATATTAAGGGCAACGTATGGGGCGCCATCGTGCGCGATGGGCGCGGCTGGGTCGATATGGTGACGGTTGCTGCGGATGCCGGCGACGCCTCGTGCCGCTTACGCGCGGTGCGCTTGGTTCCGCAAGCATCGGGGTCAAAGGAGGGATCGTGAAATGCTTGACGTTTTGCGCGAGGAGTCTGCCCAATCGACCGTTGAGTACGCCATCGTCACCATGGCGCTGCTTTCCATCGTGCTGGCGATTGCGGGGCTTTGGCGCGCCGGCACCGACGGACGCTTGGCGGCGTTGGCTGCACGGGCGGCGTCCCATGGCGTCGCCTCGACATCGGTTATCGACGCCGCCGCAGGCGCCAAAGACATCGCGCTCTATTGATATCGCGCGCGAGGATTGGGCGCAGTCCACGGTCGAGGCCGCTTTTTTGCTGGCGACGTTTTTGACGCTCATCCTGCTTGTGCTGCAGCCGGTGTGCCTGCTCTATACGCGTGCGGTCATGGAGTCTGCCGCCGCCGAGACGGCGCGGCTCATGACCACGACGACGGCGGAGGACGACGACCTCAAGGAGTTTGCCCGCCGCCGTCTCGCCGCGGTGCCCGATGTCTCGATCTTTCACGCCGGCGGACCGCTGTCGTGGGATATCGAGCTTGGCCGGGCGGGCGCAGGGGGCGTTTCGTCTGTATCTATCGCGGGTGATGTAAAGCCGCTGCCCGTGATCGGCGCGTTCGCGCAGGCCATGGGCAATGTGGGGGGAGGAGGAAATGTTGAGTTGAAAGTCGACGTTTCGTACCGATCGCGTCCCGGATGGCTGGAGGGAGACTATGATTCGTGGATTGCCGCGTGGGATTAGGCGTCGCCTGCTTCGAATGATGCGAGGGCTCGTGTGCCGTTGCCGGTCGAATGCCCGCCGCAAGCGGGGCGGCTTCATGGGCCGCTCCGGTATCGACTTGTTTATCGAGGACGGTGCCTACACTACGCTTTCTTCGGCGGTCGTCATACTTGTGGTGCTTACGCTGCTGTTTTCGTCGACGGCGGCGATATGGAGTATGTCGCGTGCCGGGGATACCCAGGTGGCGGCCGATAGCGGTGCTCTGGCGGGTGCCAACGTGATATCGTCCTACCATACAGCAGCCACGGTGGTGGATGCGAGCATTTTGAGCTTGGGCTTGGCGGGGTTTGCCACAATCGGCACCGGCTTGGTTGCCATGCTGGTGCCGGGTGGGAAAATAGCCGCAAGCGATATGGTCGATACCGGGATTGAGATTATTAAGACGCGCAATAGGTTTGCCAAAAGTGCGTCGGAGGGTTTGCAAAAAGTCGAAACGGCTCTGCCATATCTGGTTGCCGCGCGAGCTACGCAGGCTGTTTCGGCGCAGGATACCGATAACGTGACCTATACCGGCACAGCGCTCGCCGTGCCCAGGACATCGGAGTCGGACTTTGTTGCGCTCAAAGGGTCAGAAATCTCGACCGATGCCATCGAGAGCACCTCAAAAGACCTTGACTATGCTGCCAAGGAACTGAAGAAAGCGTCCGAGAAAACGTCAAAGGCCAAGGAACGCGCCTGGCTTGCCGACTGCGGCGGATCGGACAGAGGCGCAGTCGGAAGCTGTTCGTGCATGTGGGAACGCGCGAGGAGCTTGGCGAAGCTTTCGGATATTGAGAATCCGCACTATGCCTCGAGTGTCACATGGGAGCCGCAAGTGTCGCTCGATCGCGCGAAGGCCTATTACCGCCGGCGCCTGGCAAATGAAAGGCCGCTTGGTGGGGGTGTAGAGATGGAAGCGGAGTCTGTCGCGCGCAAAGCGTTTTACGCTTATGCAATCGAAGAACTCGATCACTCGTATATTAAAGATGATGGTGAAAAAATCTTATCCCAGATCCCATTCCTGCCACGCACTCCAGATGAGGTGAAGGGAACCCAGCTCTACACCGATGCCATGTGGCCTACGAGTGATATTGGCGGCAAGACATACCTGCACTATGGGACCGGATGCCCCAACTATAAGAATGGGTCGCCGGGCGGGTTGGCATCCGTCGTCGATTACGATGGCCACGATGTGTGCGAGGAGTGCCAATTTGACGTCGTTGACCTGGGTCGCGCCCTCATGCCTCCATCATTTATCGAAAACGGCTTCGAATACCACTTTGACAAGTTCAAAGACGCCCTGGAAGATTACGTCGAATGTCGCAACAAAGAGCTCGAGCTTATGCGTCAGACCGAGGACGAGGCCGATCGCGCGGGTAATGCGTTTGACCAGGCCATCAAGGCGCTTTCGGGCGAGCGGCCGCGTATCGCCCCGCCCGGCCGAAACGGCGTGGTCGCCTTTGCGGTCTCGGGCGATATGACCAGTCCCGGTAAGCTCAACTCTTCATTCAATAAGCCGGTTACGCTCGGCAGTCGCGGTGCAATCTCTGCCGCGGTCTTGGCTCCCGACAACGCGACGGCGCAAAACAACGTGCTCTCGCGGTTTTTCTCGACACTGGAAGAGCGCTCGGGCGGCGTTGCCGGCGTACTCGATGGCGTCATGGATGTTTGGGGACGCCTGCTTGTGGGATACGGAGACATCCAAGGTTCGGCCGACGAACTTATGGACGAGATGATTAAAGACCTAGGAGGGGGCAGCGGCGCGTTGGGCTCCATTGCATCGTGGCTCGGCGATACCGTTTCGGCGTCCGTGGCGGCGCTGGGTTTGGAACCGTGCGACTTGCGCCTGCGAAAGCCGGTGCTGACCGATTCCGCTAACGTCATTAAGAGTCCGGGGTCTGACATTGCCGGTCTCTCTCAAGCGCAAGACAAACTGCGAAGTATTCCGTTGGGCGTGACCGATCCCAAGGCGCTTTGCGAGGCGTTGGAATATCAAGTCGAACGCACCATTAGCGGTACAGTGTTCACACTTGCGGAGATTCCGTTGCCCGGCGGTGGTTCCATCCCGCTTACCGTCGATGTCGCCACGCTGGTTGGCGCTCTGGGCGGTGGGTCGTAATGAGTATCCGCATGCGTCTGCGCGAGGAGCGCGCCCAGGCGACGGTCGAGATGGCAGTGGTCGCTCCCGTTTTGCTGGCGCTTGCGCTCATTGTGTACAACGTCATGGTCTTTGCCGGCGCCGTTGCGCGCTTCGATCGCGTGGTGCCCGATATCGTGCTGGCGCACGCTGTGGCGCCGGAAGGGGAGGGCGACAAGAGCTCTGTCGATGCCTCGGTGCGTGTCCAGTCCGAGATTCAGGCGGCTATGCAGGGCTATGATCTGCAGGTCGAGGTCTCGAGCGAGCAGAGCTCGGCGTCGTCTGACGGCGGCTTGCTCTCTCTGTCCGGGACGTTTAGGACCTATGCCTGCGTCATGTACTATGAGCCGTGGCCTAGATTGCTTAGCATTGCCGGCGTTTCTCTGGGGACGCCGGCGAAGCTGTCGCACGAGCGCGCGGTTACGGTCGATCCGTGGCGACCGGGGGTGGTCATGTGAGCGCCGTCTTGTCTTATATCGCCTACGCGCGTGCGCTCAATAGGCTCGGTTGGTCGCCGGCAGAGTTTATGGTGGCAGAATCGTTTGGCGCACGCTTGCGCGGCATGCTGGGCCGCGTGCCGATTACGGCTGACGGACTGCCGCTCGTCATGGCGTTTCCGTGCTGCTCTTCGGTCCACACCTGTTTTATGGCTTATCCCATCGACATTGCCTTTATTGATTGCAGCGGCAATATCCTTGCACGCTACGAAAATGTCCGCCCCTGGCGCATGTGCTCCTGTCCCGGTGCTTGGGCGGTGCTGGAACGCCTTTCAATCCTTGTATCGCCCACTGTCTTGCAACGAGTGCAGGCTTGAAGGCCCTGAGCGAAAAACTTCTTGCGGCCGGTTGATGTCTCTGACGTGCTGCTTTACAGAACCGAGGCGGTGTCCAAAAACTTTTTTCAAATTCTCGGTTGACCGGAGCGCGTCCTTGGTTATACTAATCAAGCCTTGAAACAAGGCACACCTCAAATGGCTGGGTAGCTCAGTTGGTAGAGCAGAGGACTGAAAATCCTCGTGTCAGGGGTTCGATTCCCTTCCCCGCCACCTTGAATTGACTAGGACCTCTGCGAAGGGGTCCTTTTCTTTTATGTAGCCCCCGCACGGAATCGAACCCCGCGAGGGCGCGGAGCTGAGGAAACGCGATAGCGTTTGCCAGCGTAGCTCGCAAGGCGCGCAAGCGCCGCAGCGGTCCGTCCGCGCAGCGCGCGGACGCGATTCCCTTCCCCGCCACCTTGAATTGACTAGGACCTCTGCAAAGGGGTCCTTTTCTTTTATGTGGACCCGCGGAAAACGCATCCCAGAATTTCAATCCTGAGCGGGATGCGCTTTCCGCTTTAGGGGCGCTTGGGAAAATGCGACCCGGAATGACGTGAAATTACGGGACATGCTTTCCGGTTGGGCCTGCTGGCGGAAAATGCATTCCATTATTGAGCAAAAAACGGGATGCGCCTTCCGGCGCCTGCCTTCGGCGTGCGTGCACATCTTGGCGTACCATCTCGGGTGTGCCCGCCCAGACATTACTCCTACTTTTGCGCCACTTTGCAGACCGTTCGATCGGCTGTCCGTGTGCGCGGGTATACTCAAAACGATACTTTTCCTATGCAATACGATGCGGGTTCGCCCTGCACGATTCGAAGGGGGCCGTGATGGAGAGGATACTCGGCGTTAATCTCTCTGGCTGGTTTATTCCCGAGCCTTGGGTGACCCCGTCGCTGTACGCGGCGACAGGTGCGTCCAATGCGGCGGAACTGCAAGAAGCCATGGGCACTGCTGCCTATAACGAGCGCATGCGTCGCCATTATGAGACATTCGTAAGCGAAGATGATTTTCGCCGTATGGCGCAGATTGGTCTCAATGCCGTGCGTTTGCCGGTGCCCTGGTATGCCTTTGGCTCGCAGGAGTCCGATGCGTCCTACATTTCGGTTATCGACTACATTGACCGTGCAATTGAGTGGGCTGCCAAGTACGACATTCGCGTGCTGCTCGATCTAGCGACTGTGCCCGGTGGCCAGGGCGATTCCAACGATTCGCCCACCACGCCGGAGGCTGTTGCCGAGTGGCATTCGTCCACCAACGGTCGTCACGTTGCGCTCGATGTGCTGGAGCGTTTGGCCGATCGCTACGGCGAAGCCGAAAGCCTTCTGGGCATTGAGCTGCTGGATACGCCGCAGATGAGTGTCCGCAAGAGTCTCTTTACCATGACGGATGGCATTCCGGCCCACTACCTGCGCAATTTCTATCGCGATGCTTACGAGCTCGTCCGTTCGTATATGCCCGAGGATAAGATCGTCGTCTTCTCCTCGTCGGGACATCCCGGCGAGTGGAAGCATTTTATGCGCGGCGCCAAGTACAAGAACGTCTGCATGGACCTTCACCTGTACCATTACCGCGACGAGCATGCGCTCGACATCACGAGCCCCCGCGGGCTGACGACGGCGATTTCCCGCAACAAGCGCGAGCTTAAAGAAGCGATTTCGACAGGGTTCCCCGTGCTGGTGGGCGAATGGTCGGGCGCGGCGATCTTTGCCAACTCGTCGGTTACGCCCGAGGGCCGCAATGCCTACGAGCGCGTGTTTATCGCCAATCAGCTGGCTTCGTTTGCGCCGGCTGCCGGTTGGTTCTTCCAAACGTGGAAGACCGAGAAACGCATCGCAGCATGGGACGCCCGCGCGGCGCTCGGTACGCTCGAGCGCGGCATGATTGAATAGGTTGATATGACGCAAAACAGCGCCCATACGGGCAAACTCTATGTGGTCGGAACACCCATCGGCAACCTGGGCGACCTGTCTCCGCGCGTTGGCGAGGCGTTTGCCGCCGCCGATGCGATCTGCTGCGAGGACACGCGCGTGACCTCAAAGCTGCTGATGCACCTGGGCATTTCCAAGCCGCTTGTCCGTTGTGACGAGAATGTGATCGCCAGCCGCGCCGCCGGCCTGGTTGACCGCCTGCTGGCGGGTGAGACCCTTGCCTTTGCCTCGGATGCCGGCATGCCGAGCGTGTCCGATCCCGGCCAGGCGCTGGTCGAGGCGGCGCGTGAGGCCGATGTGCCCGTCGAAGTTATTCCCGGGCCCTCTGCTTGCGTCACGGCGCTCGTTTCGTCCGGTATTCCCTGCGAGCATTTTTTCTTCGAGGGCTTTTTGGGCCGAAAGCACGGCGACCGCGTGCGCCGTTTGCAGCGCCTTGCCGTGGTGCCCGGCGCACTCATCTTCTACGAGTCTCCACATCGCATCGTGGCGACGCTCGAGGCCGTGGCGGAGGTCTTTCCCCAGCGCGAGGTTGCCGTCTGCCGCGAACTCACCAAGCTGCACGAGGAGGTCTTGCGCGGGCCCGCCGCCCAGCTTGCCGAGGGGCTGCGTGCTCGCGGCGAAGTAAAGGGCGAGATTGCGCTGGTCATTGCGCCACCGAGTGAAGACGAGGAGGCCGGCATCGTGCCGGTTGGCGCAGCGGCAGCGGATCCCGACGAGGCCCTGCGCGCGGATATCCGCGCCGCGCTCGAGGAGGGGGAGCCCGCCTCTGCGGTGGCCAAGCGTCTGTCTCAGAAGTATTCACGCCGCAAGCGCGATGTCTATGCCATGGTGCTCAATATGCAATAGATGGAGGATATCCAGCCCTTGCGTTAGAATCATCCCCTGTATGCAACGTTTTTCTGGAGGACAAACCCCATGGATCAAAGCAAGCCTTCGTTCTTTATCACGACGCCTATCTACTACGTCAATGCCGATCCGCATCTGGGCACGGCTTATTCCACCATCATCGCCGACGTCCAGGCTCGCTATCGCCGCTCCGCCGGCTATAACGTCAAGTTCCTGACCGGCATGGACGAGCACGGCGAGAAGGTCGCCGAGGCCGCAGCCAAGCATGGCATGACGCCGCAGGAGTGGACCGACAGCCAGGCTCCGCACTTCAAGGAGCTTTGGAGCAAACTCGAGATCTCCAACGACGACTTCATCCGTACCACCGAGCCGCGCCAGCATCATGCGGTGCAGTATCTGTGGGAGCGCATGAAGGAGTCTGGCTACCTGTATAAGGGCAGCTACGACGGTTGGTACTGTGTGCCCGACGAGACTTACTTTACCGACACGCAGGTCCAGAAGGGTGACGAGGAATACGGCAGCGTCGGCCAGCACCTGTGTCCCGACTGTCATCGTCCGCTCGAGCGCGTGCAGGAGGAGTCCTACTTCTTCAAGCTTTCCGCTTTCCAGGACAAGCTGCTCAAGCTCTATGACGAGCATCCCGATTTCGTCGAGCCTGCATTCCGCATGAACGAGGTGCGTAGCTTTGTCGAGGGCGGCCTCAACGACCTTTCCGTGAGCCGTACGAGCTTTGACTGGGGCATCCAGGTTCCGTTCGATGAGGGCCATGTGACCTATGTGTGGTTCGACGCGCTGCTCAACTACATGACGGCTGTCGGCTACGGTGTCGACACCGACGAGGCCCGTGCCGAGCTGGCCTATCGCTGGCCTGCGCAGTTCCACATTGTGGGCAAGGACATCATTCGCTTCCACTGCGTCATTTGGCCCGCTATGCTCATGGCCATTGGCGAGGCTCTGCCCGAGCACGTCTTTGCCCACGGCTTTCTGACCGTGCGCAATGCCGAGACTGGCAAGGCCGAGAAGATGTCCAAGAGCCGTGGCAACGCCATTGCCCCGCAGGATGTTATCGACATGCTGGGCGTCGAGGGCTATCGCTACTACTTTATGACCGACGTGGTCCCCGGCACCGACGGCGCTATCAGCTTCGATCGCATGGAGCAGGTCTACAACGCCGATCTCGCTAACAGCTGGGGCAACCTCATCTCGCGTTCACTCAACATGAGCGGCAAGTACTTTGACGGTTGCGCGCCCGCCAAGCCCGCATCGTTCGATGCGTTCGATAACCCGCTGGCAAAGATCGCCGATGGCCTGGCCGAGCGCTACATGGCCAAGATGGACGTGCTCGATTACGGTGGAGCCAAAGACGAGGTTATGGAGCTCATCCACGCCGCCAACCACTACATCGAGGACTCCGAGCCCTGGGCACTTGCCAAGGACGAGGCCAAGGCCGACGAGCTGGCGTTTGTGATCTACAACCTCCTCGAGGCCATCCGCATTGCCGCTCACCTGCTGATGCCGCTCATGCCCCAGACTTCTACCGAGGCCCTGCGCCGCCTGTCGTGCGAGGACGAGGCCGCGAGCGACGACCTCAAGGGCATTTGCGCTTGGGGTTTGCTTGCCGGTGGTCAGCCCGTCGAGAAGGGTGAGCCGCTGTTCCCGCGTCTGGGTTAAGACGCCGCGCGCCATATCGGCAATCTGCTGTTTAGGTGTAAGGGCATGGCCGCAACGGTCCATGCCCTTTTGTTTCAAGACGCCGCCACCATGTTAAGGAGGCAACTATGACAACTTCGCCTTTGGCAAACCCCACGGCAACAAGGGAGCTGCTGGAGGAGTTTGGCCTTGCGACCAAGCATCGCCTGGGCCAGAACTTCCTGATCGACAACCATGTGATCGAGCGTATTTGCGAGCTTTCCGAACTTGCGGGCGATGAGCGCGTGCTCGAGGTTGGTCCGGGCGTTGGAACGCTCACGCTTGCGCTGCTTCAGGAGGCGGCGTGCGTCACGTCGATTGAGGCCGATCCCGAGCTCGAGCCGGTGCTCGACGCCCATGCCACCGACTATGCCAACTTCCGCTTTATCATGGGCGACGCGCTCAAGGTGTGCCCGGAGCAGATTGAGCAGGCCGCGGGCGGTGAGCCGACGGTATTTGTCGCGAACTTGCCCTATAACGTGGCAGCGACGATCATTCTGCAGTTCTTCCAGACGATGCCCGCGCTCAAGCGCGCCGTCGTCATGGTTCAAAAGGAGGTTGCCGATCGCATTGCCGCAACGCCGGGCAACAAGACCTACGGCGGCTATACGGCAAAGCTCGGCCTGTATGCGCAGGTGACGGGTCGCTTTGAGGTGCCGCCGCGCTGCTTTATGCCGGCGCCGCATGTGGATTCGGCCGTCGTGCGCATCGACCGTGTCGACGGCGTAGCGCCCGAGGGGCTTGATCGCGAGTTTGTGGCCCGCGTGATTGACGCTGCGTTTGCTCAGCGTCGCAAGACCATCCGCAATTCCATGAGCGCCAACGGCTTTGCCAAGGACGCGCTCGATGCCGCCTTTGAGGCTTGCGGCATCGCACCCAGCACGCGCGCCGAGACGCTTGGCGTTGCCGATTTTGTCCGTCTAGCTCAGGAGCTAATCCATGATGCCTAATGACGAGCGCGTGACGTTTACCAAGAAAAAGAAGACGGTTGCTTGCCCCGTGCCCTTGGCGCCGCTTGCCGATACGCATGCGCACTTGCTCTCGTTTTGGGGCAAGGAAGTACCCGAGACGCTTGTGCGCGCCAAGGCTGCAGGCGTCGACCTGTTGGTGACGATCTTTGATCCCATTGCCGACAAACGCAGCGTGACGGACTATAGCGACTGGCTGGTGCGCGAGATTTTACCGATGCGGGATATTCCGCAGATAAAGTATCTCGCCGGTGTGCACCCCTATGGCGCGCCGGACTATACCGATGACATTCATGCACAGGTCGTTGCTGCGCTTGATGATCCCTTATGCGTTGGTATCGGCGAGATCGGTCTGGACTACCACATGGATTACGACGACGACATTGCGCCGGCGCCCCACAGCGTGCAGATCGACTGTATGGCACGTCAGCTCGAAGTTGCTGTGCGTCGTAACGTGCCGGTGGAGTTGCATCTGCGCCACGAGGATGCGGATGGGGAGCGCTCCTCGCATGTGGATGCGTACAACGTGCTGCGCGAGGTGGGTGTGCCTCAGGCCGGTTGCGTGCTGCACTGCTTTGGCGAGGATCGCGCCACGATGGAGCGCTTTGTGGGTTTGGGCTGCTATATCGCCTATGGCGGCGCGGCCACCTTTAAGCGCAACAATGATGTGCGCGAGGCATTTGCGTCAACCCCGCTCGATCGAATTTTGTTCGAGACGGATTGCCCGTATATGGCTCCGGAGCCCATTCGCGGTCTTGAGTGTGAGCCGGCAATGATTTCCATCACGGCAAACGCGCTGGTTAACGACCGTGTCGATCGTACCGGCGAGAACGCCGAGGCAATTGCGCAAGCTGCGTGGGACAATGCCTGCAAACTTTTTCAAAAATAGTTCTTGCGTTCACGGTGGCGCTCCGTTATTCTAATTCCTGCACGCGGGCGTGGCGGAATTGGCAGACGCGTACGGTTCAGGTCCGTATGGGGGCAACCCCATGAAGGTTCAAGTCCTTTCGCCCGCACCATTGATTGAAAGAGCTCCCAGCAATGGGAGCTTTTTTGTTATGGGCCCATCGCAGGGACTTGAACCTGCGAAGGAGCGAGCGTCAAGAAAACGCGGAGCGTTTTTAGCGAGCTGGCGAGTCCGCCGGCAGGCGGGCGAAGCCGGTGCGGATCCGCGCAGCGGATACGCGGACGTCCTTTCGCCCGCACCATTGATTGAAAGAGCTCCCAGCAATGGGGGCTTTTTTGTTATGGGCCTCCTGATGGTGTCACATGGCTGCTTTGTGCGGGTATCCTAGTGCCAACGTGTGCCCATCGGAGGAGAGACCATGCTGTTATCCGGTATTATCGCTGCCCTTACGAGCCTTCTACTTCCCATCATCATTTTGTTGCTACTGCTTCCCAACGCCTGCTATGTCGTTGAACAGCAGCATGCTGTGATCATCGAGCGCCTGGGCAAGTTTAACCGCATCGTCAACGCGGGTTTCCACATGAAGGTGCCCGTGATCGACCGCAAGGCCGCCACGGTGAGTCTGCGCACCATGAAAAACGGTTTTGGGATCGACGTTAAGACCCAGGACAACGTGACTATCGGCCTTGAGGTCTCTGCTCAGTACCACGTGAGCTATGACATGGGAGCCGGCCCGGCAGATTCGGGCATCTACAAGAGCTACTACATGCTGCAGGAGCCCGTCGACCAGATGCGCGACTTCATTACCGATGCCCTGCGCTCTTCCATCCCTGTCTATACCCTTGATGAGGTCTTTGCCAAGAAGGATGACATTGCCAAGGACGTCAACGCCACCGTATCCGAGCAGATGGCCGCCTACGGCTTTACCCTCGTGTCGACGCTCATCACCAAGATCGCGCTGCCGACCGAGGTCGAGAACTCTATGAATGACATCAACGCCGCCCAGCGTAAGCGCGCTGCTGCGCAGGAGCTCGCTGAGGCCGACCGCATCAAGCGCGTTACCGAGGCGACCGCCGAAGCCGAGGCAATGGAAAAGGCTGGCGAAGGCATCGCCAACCAGCGCAAGGCCATCGCGCTGGGTATCAAGGATTCGCTCGAGATTATCCAGGAGACGGGCGTCGGCAACGATGAGGCCAACCAGCTGTTCATGTTTACGCAATGGTCCGAGATGATGACGGAGTTCGCTCGCATGGGTAAAACATCGACGGTCGTGCTGCCGAGCGACTTTTCGCAGTCGGCCTCTATGTTCGAGCAGATGCTGACCGCCGGCAAAGTTCAAAACGATTCGAAGGAGTAGGCGCGCGTGAAGTGCACCGTTGTATGCGTCGGTAAGCTCAAAGAGCGTTTTTGGAAGGATGCCTGCGCCGAGTACACCAAGCGCCTGGGCGCCTATGCCAAGGTGGATATGCGCGAGGTGGCCGATATCGACCCGGCCAAGGCGGGCGGCGTGGATGCCGCGCGCGACAAGGAGGGAGCGGCGATTCTTGCAGCCCTGCCGCCCCGAGCGCATGTGATTCTGCTGGCCATTGAGGGCAAAGAGCGCTCGAGTGAGGAACTCTCGGCGCGGCTCGATGATCTTATGTTGCGAGGCAACAGCGACATCGCCTTTGTGATTGGCGGATCGGACGGCGTGAGCGACGATGTTCGCTCACGAGCTGACGAAATGCTCAGCTTTGGACGCATTACCTTGCCGCATAACTTGGCGCGCGTGGTGCTGCTGGAGCAGGTCTACCGCGCCTGCAAGATTAGCCGTGGTGAGCCGTATCACAAATAGGTCGGCAACACGAAACAATGCCGTGGGACAATAGCTCTCGATTTGAAGAACCTGTCTGAGAGGACTATGAGATATGAAGATTGGATTTGTCGGTTTTGGCAATATGGCGAGCGCTATGGCCGATGGCTGGATTGCCGCCGGTGTGGCTGCGAGCGACATGTGTGCCTGCGCGGGCCGCTACGATGCCCTGGTTGAGCGCTGTGAGGCGCGCGGGATACTTGCCTGTCGTGATGCGGCGGAGGTTGTCGCTGTATCCGATATCGTGGTTGCTGCGGTCAAGCCGTACATGATCGAGAAGGTCTTCGCTCCGCTCAAGGATACTCTTGCCGATAAGGTCGTCCTTTCGGTCGCCTGGACTTGGGACAGTGCCAAGTGGGAGCAGGTCCTGCCGGGTGTCGCGCACATCTCGACGGTCCCCAATACACCGGTTTCGGTGGGCGAGGGCGTCATCGCCTGCGAGAAGTCCTCTACGCTCAACGGCGAGCAGCGTGCCGTGGTGCTCGACCTGCTCGGAAAGCTTGGCACTGTCGTTGAGCTCGATACGAGCTTGCTGTTTGTGGGCGGTACCGTGGGCGGTTGTGCCCCGGCATTTGTTGCCATGGCGATTGAGGCCCTGGCCGACGCGGCCGTCAAGCACGGCATTCCGCGCGCTGACGCCTATCGCATTGTGAGCCAGATGGTTCTGGGTACGGCGAAACTGCAGCTTGCAACTGGTCAGCATCCTGCGGCGATGAAGGATGCCGTGTGCTCGCCCGGCGGCGCAACCATCAAGGGCGTCGTCGCACTCGAGGACGCCGGCATGCGCAGCGCCCTGGTCAAGGCCATCGACGCCACCCTTCAGTAAACCTGTCCCTAAATGGCAGGTTAGTCCCAGAAGCTGTCTTGATCTTCTTCGGATTTGGGCCCGCGGTCGACGTAGAGCTTATGGGTGCGCTTCTCCATTACAAAGGCAAGAATCGCAAACAGCAGGATGCCGCCGGCGAAAAGGATGGCAAAACCGGTGCGGGTGCCAAACAAAAAGGAAAAAACTGCGTCCATTGGGTGCCTTCTTGCGTAGTTGAGTTGGGTCGTAAACGCTCATAAGTATATACTTGCCCATACATGTACAAGGTTGCAACCTAAATGGAATGTATATCGCCGGAGGATCTAATGCTTGATATCAAGTTTGTTCGCGAGAACCCCGATGCCATCGATACCGCCATGGCTAACCGCCAGACGTCTTGGGATCGCGAGAAGTTCTTTGAGCTCGACGATGAGCGTCGTGCCGTCATCACCGAGGTCGAGGAGCTCCAGGCCACGCGTAATGCCGAGTCCAAGAAGATCGGCGCCCTGATGAAGGAGGGCAAGAAGGACGAGGCCGAGGCCGCCAAGGAGGCCGTGCGCGCCGTCAACGAGAAGATCGACGGTCTGGCCGAGCGCCGCACCGCTCTCGAGCAGGAGCAGTACGACTTTATGGCTCACCTGCCCAACATTCCTTGCGAGGCCACCCCGTACGGCAAGGACGAGGACGAGAACATCGAACGCCGTCGTTGGGGCACCCCACGCGTGTTCGACTTCGACTTTAAACCGCACTGGGATCTGGGCACCGACCTCGACATCCTCGACTTCGAGCGCGGCAACAAGCTCTCCGGTAGCCGCTTCACCGTTCTCGGTGGCGCCGGCGCCCGTCTGGAGCGCGCCCTCATCAACTTCTTCCTCGATACGCACACCAGCCGTGGTTTTAAGGAGTGGTGGCCGCCCATCGTCGTCAAGCGCCAGACCATGTTTGGCACGGGCCAGCTGCCCAAGTTCGAGGACGACGCCTATCATGTCTCGGGCGATAACTTCCTGATCCCCACCGCCGAGGTCGTGCTTACCAACCTGCACGCCGGCGAGGTTCTCGATGCCGACACCCTGCCGCGCCGCTACACCGCCTTCACCCCCTGCTTCCGCGAGGAGGCCGGCTCCGCTGGTCGCGACACCCGCGGCATCATCCGCCAGCACGAGTTCGACAAGGTCGAGATGGTCAAGTTTGCCAAGCCGGAGGAGTCCGACGAGGAGCTCGAGAGCATGACCGCCGAGGCCGAGTTCCTGCTTCAGCAGCTGGGTCTTCCGTATCGCGTGATTAGCCTGTGCACCGGCGACCTGGGCTTCTCTGCCCGTCAGACCTACGACATCGAGGTCTGGCTGCCGAGCTACAACGCCTACAAGGAGATTAGCTCCTGCTCCAACTGCGGCGACTTCCAGGCTCGCCGCGCCAACATCAAGTATCGCGATCCCGAGAACTTCAAGGGCTCGCGCTACCTGCACACCCTTAACGGTTCCGGTCTGCCGGCTGGCCGCACCATGGCCGCCATTCTGGAGAACTACCAGAACGCCGACGGCACCATTACGATCCCCGAGGTTCTGCGTCCTTACATGGGCGGCCTCGAGAAGATCGAGCCGGTCGCGTAGGTTTGCTGCATAAGCGATTTGCGGGGGCGCCCCTATCCGGGGCGCCTTTTTTGTGCGCGGAGCCTTACCATGTCGCGCGGACAGCTCAATAGAAAATACACGAACAAATGTTCTGTATACGGTCGTCTACCTGCTATGCTTTTACTAGATACGAGCGAGAGAAGGGGATGTGATGGACCTGTTTGATGAGCGGGTAGTTTTGTTTGAGAGCGATGAAGGTGGGGAGCACCTGCTAGTTACGTGTGAGCCATCGGGTATGGGTGGCTTGGTGGTGAGGCAAGCGAGCGAGGGTCCGTTGACCCAATGGTGCTTTGAGGAGTCGCCACATGTAGTTGAGACCTTTGTGACGCACGAAGGGCTTGCAACACTCGAACGGTTCTATGGAGTCGGGACTTCTAACCAGGTGGCACGCATGCTGAGTATCTCGTTTGCCGAGTATGATTGCGCCCAGCGGGTGCGCTCGCTATTGAGGAATCTCGGTGTTGGGTTCGATGTGGTTGAAAAGCCGATCGATCGTATGGGAAACGGTGATACATGCGGAGCTGCATGAGGAAAATGGTCTAGAAAAAAATCAAGATTGTGCTTGACTCCAATTAACTAAAATGGTTTCATATGTCTTGCGCTGCGGCGTTACCTCAGCTGGATAGAGGGTCTGACTACGAATCAGAACGTCATAGGTTCGAATCCTATACGCCGCACCAATCGAACTTGAAGCCTCCGGCAACGGGGGCTTTTCTTTTTTGGAAGCCATGCACGGATTCGAACCTCGGTCGAGGCGCGAGCGTAAAGAAAACGCGGAGCGTTTTTAGCGAGCGGGCGAGCGCGCCGGCAGGC